>CAZDUP010000015.1:7652-17106 GCA_964508625.1 uncultured Thermodesulfobacteriota bacterium | reverse complement strand
CTATGGTCTTGTTTGCCGGTTGAATTCATTACTCTTTTGGAATTGGCGTGAAGAAAGGCGATTTTTTGAAGGGCAATAAAGATTTCAATCTGCTCGTATCCAAAATCACTTAATCAGGCATTGATACATCTTATCATGAGTTGAACATGGCAGCCGGAAGTTTAACCATTCAGGAATTGAAAGGAGGCAGAAAGATGGACAAGGAGCTTAGGAAGATAAACAGGATTTATATCGCGGTGGTCATCTTCATCACAACAGCCATGCTTGCAGGCAGCGCCTACATGCAATCGGTTCCCGAAGGTTTCTTCGTGTAGGCATGGGCAGCAAGGTATCCGAGCAATGGGGGCATAGCCCCCCATTGCTGCCTTCCTATTAAGTCGAAAGCACGTCCAAGGCTCACCCGCGCCAACCCGGACAGAGGTGTTGAGATGATCGACAGAGAGGCCATGATAATCACTAGCATCTATCTTCTTTTGATAATCATCCTCATCATAGTTATGGTGGCGGGCGCGGCTTTCATGCCTGAAGACCTTACGCCGTCGTTATTCCCTTTGACACCCCTTAAGACCGCGCAACCAGCGCTGCTGAACTCGTATATGTGATTCCGATTCCCGGCTTCCATGCCGCCGGATCCATCCTCTCATGGTTAAAATAAGAAAATCAGAGAGTTGCGCTATTTGCCGCAACCCCGTTTTTGGCCTGTAAGGGGGTACAGGTTTATGTAAATGGTTCGATATGTATTATGAGCAACGTGGGGGACGGGGATGATAAAAAAGAGATCTACTCTGAAGCTCATAAATAGAATACAAAATGTATACCTTATACTTGGTATTGCCGCAGTGCTCTGCTCGGTAATACCGGGCTTCGCCGTCATTTCATATATGCTCCCGCTCGTAACCGGGCTCTTGTTTCTGGCAATCTATTCAGGCCTGAGGTTCAGAAAGGAATGGACAGTTCCCCTAGTCCTTATCATCTCAGTCTGGTCCCTTGTCCAGGAGTTTATCTTCCTGGCCCGGCCACTGGAGAGCACGATGGTACTGAGCAAGCCTGCCGCTTGCTTGTTCCTGCTGTTCTATACCCATCAGATAATCGTTTTTTCCAGGCGAGATACCCGCGCCTTTCTCGGCTGCAAGGGCAAGGTTATCATCTTCTGAGAATGAGCCAACCCGGTTGACCGCCACACATCTCTGCTGAAGGAGATCCGTTTGAAAAAGTTCCGCTGGGTTTTCATCATCTTTGTCATAATCAACGTCCTCGCATTTACTCACCGCGACAGGAGGGGAGAGACCTTTTTTTCCAAGGCAAGGATAAGCGTCGAGTACCTTACCTACTGCGCGCGCGGGCTCAGCCATGACTGTGATGGACAATACGCTGAGGCGATCAAGGCATTTACAGCTGCCATAAATATAATCCCATGGGCCAGTTCCGCATACGAGTTGCGGGCGAACTCCTACTATAACGGCGGACAATACGGCAAGGCCATCGAAGACTTTACAAAGGTGCTTGAAATGAAGCCCAATTCCGTGGATGCCCTCACGGGCCGCGGGATGGCGTATTATTTTGCTGAGCAATATGATAAGGCGATCAATGATTACAACAGGGCCATGCAACTGAGGCCCGATGAAGCTATTCTCCCTTATGACAGGGGCCTCGCCTATTATGCCAATGGGCGATACGACAAGGCCATTGAGGACTATTCAAGGGCCATCTACCTCGATTCAGACGACCCCGATATTTACTATAACCGCGGACTCACCTATTATGCCGTCCAAAGTTATGACAAGGCTGTAGAGGATTATACAAAGGCGGTTGGATTGAACCCGGATGATGCCGATGCCTATGTCATGCGCGGCAATGCCCGTTACATGATGGCCCAGTATGGGATGGCGATTGAGGATTATGACAAGGCGGGACGATTGAACCCGGACAGTATCGATTATTACTACCGAGGCAATGCATACTTTAGGACAGGCCAGATGGAAAAGGCCATTCCCGATTTTCAGAAGGCATGCGATACTGACGACAGTAGTGCTTGCGAAAGGTTGAAGGAGTTGCAGGCCGGGAAGACCGTGAAGTAGCACGCATAACCATCAAATAAATGACGTCCTCAGAACCTGTATCCCACGCTCAACCCAGCAGAATGCCCTGATGTCTGATATTCGCCGCTCAAGATATTGTTCTGAACATCCCTGTCCTCGAAATACGCGAACATGTAGGCCGCGTCTATCGTGAGGTGCGCGGTGCTGTAGCCGATACCGAGACTCAGGTTGTGCTGGTCAGCATCAGGCAGCCTCGGGTCTATGGTATGGCCTGGTACAGGGTTGTTCTGGAAGACGTGCCCGCCCCTGACTGCAACTCTCTCAGCGGTCCTGTATTCGAACCCCGCCCTTATCGCCCAGATGTCGCGCCATTCCTTCGGTTCCTTCGTATCAACAAAGCCCGCTGTTGGGACCTCGTTTTCAAGGTCGATATCGAGGCTTTCATAGCTCGACCAGTAGGTCTTTTCGAAATCGAGCTCCAGGGTCACCTTTTCCGTTGGCATGTACGCCGCGCCCGCAGTAAAGGTCGCTGGGAATTCTATCGATGTCGAAGCGTCAGTGCTGAATGACGCCCCTCCGAAGACGGGCTGCAGCGCAGGCGCAATGTTGTCGAGTGATGCCGAGCCTGTGTATTCTACCTCTATGGTGCTCCGGTATGAGAGGCCGAACCTCAGGCTCTCGTCAGGTATGAATATCATCCCGATATTGTATCCCCATCCGTCGCCGTCGCCTTCAAGTCTCGAGGTAGAATCCGTGCCGCCCACGAGAGACTGGTCGGCCATCTTCTCAAGGTTCGCGGTAGACCTCATGTAATTGGCGCCTGCTCCCAGCAGGAGCCACGGCTGGACCCTCACGGCAACTGCCGGGTTTACGTTTATGGTATCTATTTCACTCTCGGTAGCCTGATAACGCGTCAACCCCACGTCGCTCCATTTTGTCCCGAGCCCGAACGGCACAAATACGCCCAGACCGAATGCGATGTTGCCGGAAGGATAGGCCAGATAGAAGTACGGCGGAACGAATACCGCGCCGTTGGTCTCCTCCTCTGCGCCTGAGGCGTTCTTGTACTTGGATTCGGGGATGAGTGCGCTTGCCCCGAGATACAGGGACGGGTCTTTGAGCCCGGCGAGACCGGCGGGATTGAAGTATACGGCAGACGGGTCGTCTGCCGTAGCGACAAAGGCATCTGCCATGCCGAGCGCCTTTGACCCCTGCTGGTCTATCTTATACCCGGAAGCGAAAGCCGGGCCGGAAAGGAGCAAGACGAATACAGAGGCATGCAACGGGATAGTTTTGTAGGCAGCCGTCATGCCAAACAGTTCCCTTAACATGAGCGGGTCTCCATTGAATCGCGTTACGGAGCATGGGGAAAAGTTTACCTGCTATGCCGCCCTGGAAGGATGAAACCTCTTTGCGCATTCATTGCAGATGCTGCCGCTGAATTGAGCATCCGAATGACCTGCTATGTAATTTTCGATGCTCTCCCAGTAGCCCTTTTCATTAAGTATCCTCTTGCATGATGTGCATATCGGCACTAGACCGCTCCGGAGCCTTATCCTGTTGAGGGAGTCCTGAAGCTCGGCGTCTTTCCTTAGCTCGTCTTCCACCTGCCTGCGCCTGGTCACGTCCCTGTCTATGCCGCGATAACCCATTAACCTGCCGTCCTCGCCGAAGAAAGGCACTGCGCTTGTTTCCAGAACGACTTCATGCCCGTCCTTATGCAGGTTCACATTCTCGAGACAGCTGAAGCTGAAGCTCTTTTGCGATGCGGCGATCGACCTGAAGACGCCGGCGATGAATTGCGCCTCATCCTGAGTCATGAAGTCAAAAGGTCTCCTTCCAACGAGCTCCTCCGGCTCATAGCCGAGCACATCCCTTATCTTCGGGCTCATGTAGGTATTGACGCCGTTCTCGTCTATTTCCCAGATAAGGTCGCTCGTTTCTTCGACGAGCCTCCTGAAGCGCTCCCTGTTTTTTTCAAGCTCTTCGGCTGACGCCGTTCTTTTCCTTGCGGGCATGATGCTCCTCCTTGTGGAGCAGGTTTTCTGCCGTTTTCCCGTTACACTCAAGTATAACAGGCAATTCAAAGAAGGCGATTGTGCGGAGCGCCGCTTATTGCTCTATAATGAAATATAAAGAAATGGTGAGACATGGCCAAGATAGATGAGATGTCGAGAGAAGAATTAATTAATGAAATAAGGAGCCTTGGCGCGCGCATCAGCGAGCTCGAGAGCCTGAAGAAGAGACTCACTGAAAGCGAACGCCTCCTTGAATATGCGCAGAGAATAGCCCACGTCGGGAATTGGACCTGGGATATCGTGCTGGATAATTTTTTCGGCTCTCAGGAGGCATACAGGATCGTCGGGATACCTCCCGGCACTCCGGTAAAGCTGGAAAAGTTGATGGAGATGATCCATCCGGAGGACAGGCCATTGGTAAAGGAGGCCATCGAAGACGGCATGAAGGGGGCGGTGTACAAGGTAGAATTCAGGATACATTCACGGAACGGGTGGCTTAAAAGCGTTCAGACAATAGGCGAGCTCGAGACCCGCGACGGAAAGCCTGTTGCCCTGAACGGCACGATACAGGACCTGACCGAGAGAAAAGAGCTGGAGAACGAGCAGAAAAGGCTTATCGGCGAGCTCCAGTACGCGCAAAGGACCGCGCACCTCGGGGACTGGGTATGGGATGTCGCGGCAGACAACTTCTACGGGTCGCAGGAGAGTTATTATATATTCGGTCTGCCAGTTGGAACTCCGGTAAGCTACGCCAGATTGATGGAAACGGTGCATCCGGATGACAGAGAGCTGGTCAAGAGCTGCCTGGATGATGCGCTCAAGGGAGGCCTCTATAAAGTGGAGTTCAGGATAGTGACCGGGGAGGGGCTCACAAAGTACCTGCAAGGCATAGGCGAGCTTGAGAAGAACGGCGGCCAGACCCTGACAGGGACTATCCAGGACATAACCGAGAAAAAAGAGCTGGAGAACGAGCAGAGAAGGCTCATAGGCGAGCTTCAGCAGGCGCAAAGGACAGCGCACCTGGGCAACTGGGTATGGAATATCGACATGGATTATTTCACAGGCTCGGAGGAGAGCTACAACATCTTCGATCTGCCTTACATGGCACCGGTTAATTACGCGAAATTGCTGGACATGGTGCATCCCGAGGACAGGACCCTGGTAAAGGAGGCCACGGATAATTCCCTGCGCGGAGGCCGTTATGAGGCGGAATTCAGGATAATAACCGGAAAGGGTCGCATTAAATACGTGCATAGCATTGCCGAGCTTGAGAGAAAGGACGGCTTGGCCGCGGCCCTCATAGGCACGGTACAGGACATAACGGAGAAGAAAGAACAGGAAAACGAGCAGAAGAGGCTCATATCCGAGCTGCAGAACGCGCTCGGCAGGATAAAAACATTGAGCGGGCTCATTCCCATGTGCGCCAACTGCAAAAGGATACGTGACGACTGCGGCTACTGGAAGAAGATAGAGAAATACATCGAGGAGCATTCAGAGGCTGAATTCACCCACAGCCTTTGCCCCGAGTGCGAAGAGAAACTTTACGGAAGCGAGAAGTTGCGCGACTGAAGGGCCCTGCATCCCGATATGCCTCCCTCGAACCCCGTTCCATTATTTATATTTTTCGCCGTCCTGGCTTTATGGTATCATCCCTGAATCCCATTCACAGTGACCCTGAGAGATACCGATGCCGCAGGACGCGTTCCTTGCCAAGATAACCCGCCCGAGACCGCATAACGTCTATCTGCGCGAGAATTTCTTCGGCATCCTGGACCAGTGCAGGAAAAAGCCGGCCCTCTCCCTTGTCGCGCCGCAGGGCTCCGGCAAGACGACCCTCATAACGAGCTACGTCGAGGTGCGCAGGCTCAAGTGCCTCTGGTATCAGATAGACTCCAACGACAGGGACCCGGCTTCCTTCTTCCATTACCTCGGGCTCGCGGCCGAAAAGGCCTGTCCGGAAAAGAACCTCCAGCTCCCGCACCTCACGCCTGAATATCAGAGCGGCATACAGACCTTTACCAGGGAGTACTTCTCAAGGCTCTACAAGGGCCTCGGTAAGAACGCGCTCATTATACTGGACAACTACCAGGACCTCCCTGCAGAGTCTGTGCTGCACGAGCCCATCGGCCTCGGACTCGACGGAATACCCGAGGGCGTCAATATCGTCATCATAAGCCGCACCTCGCTCCCACCGGTCATCTCTCGGCTTCGCCTGATGCAGAAGATGGAATCGATAACATGGGACGAGCTCCGCCTTACCCCGGATGAGATAATGGGCATCGCGTCCAAAAGGGGCTCCCGGATCTCGGAGGCGGACTGCCGCCAGATGCTCTCGCGCACAGAAGGCTGGGCAGCCGGGCTCGTGCTCATGCTCGAGAGCAGGATGGATACGTCCACGCAGAAGGCCTTTGACAAGCACGACCCGGGAGCCGTCTTCAACTACTTTGCCGAGGAGCTCCTGACGAAGTTCAGCGGCGAGGCAAGGGAGTTCCTTTTGAAGACCTCCCTGCTGCCCGTCATGACCGCAGGGATGGCCGAAGATCTCGCCGGGAACAAAAGGTCAGCCTCCATCCTCACGGACCTGGTTGACATGAACTATTTCATCCAGAGCTATTTCAGCGACCAGGCCTATTACCAGTACCACCCCCTGTTCCGCGACTTCCTGCTCGATCACCTGAAAGGCGAGCTCGATGGTGATGAGCTTTCAGCGCTGGAGGCAAAGGCAGCGGGGCTGCTTGCTTCCAACGGCCGCGTGGATGATGCGGTTAGGCTCTACGAGCGCCTCAATGATTGGGAGAGGCTTGTCGCGCTCCTCCTTAAAGAGGCCCCGGTGATGCTCGGCCAGGGCCGCCACCAGACCCTTGCCGAATGGCTCGACGCCGCGCCAGCGCAGATAAAGGAGGAGAACCCCTGGCTCCTGTACTGGAAAGGCAGCTGCCACATGCCCTTTGACCAGGAAAAGAGCCGCGCATGCTTTGCCGCCTCGTTCGCGGCGCTTCGAGCAAGGAAAGACGCTGCCGGTGCTTTCATGAGCTGGTGCGGAATGGTCGAGGCCGCGGTCCACGGCTTCGATGACTTGAAGATACTCGACAGCTGCATAGACGCCCTTGAAGGGCTGCTGAAGGAATTCCCCGAATTCCCGTCAAAAGATATAGAGCACAGGGTTTCGCTCGCGATGTTCATGGCCCTCTCATTCAGGGCCCCGCAGCACCCGGAGGCGAACATATGGGCGCAGAAGACCTTCGATATAATGGAAGAGACGGCTGATGCGGACCTCGCGTCATACATAAGCCTCTACCTTGTGGATTATTACCTCTGGACCGGCAACATGGAACGGGCCGACCTGGTGGCAGAAAAGGTAGCCAGGGCCGTGGACCTCAAGAGCTGCAGCCCCATGACGGTCATCGCTGCCAACCTCACGGCAGCCCTCAACCACTGGTATCACGGCAGGGTCCAGTTCTGCCTTTCAGCAGTTACCGAAGGGCTCAAGATAGCGGAGACAAAGGGCGTCAACGTATTCAATTACTTCCTCTACGGCCACGCGGCCGTATGCCTCCTGACCTCCGGCGACATCAAGGGCGCCGAGCCGTACATAAAGCTCATGGGCTCGGTCATAGACGCCAGCTCCAAGAGGCTCTGCGCGTCGTATTACCATCATGTGGTCGCGTGCAGCAGGCTCCTGAAGAAGGACTTGGCCGGCGCGCTCGAGCACGAGGAGCATTCGCTCTCGCTCGCGGTGAAGCTCGGCTCTCCCTTCGGAGAGGCCATGAGCAGGACCGGGCTCGCACTACTTCTGTTCGAGGTCGGCGAAAGGCAAAGGGCGCGCGCCGAGCTCTCCCAGGCAAGGGCGCTCGCCATAAGCTCCGGAAGCGCCCTTACCGAGTTCATCTCGTATCTCTTCGAGGCCTACTGCGGCCTCGTCGAGAAGGACAGGGGGCGCGCAATCGAGAGCCTTAAGTGCGCCATGTCGCTCGGCAGCAGAAAGGGCTTCGTGAACTTCCACATGTGGTCCCCGGAGATAATCTCGCGCCTGTGCGTGCTGGCGCTCTCCGAGAACATGGAGACGAATTACGTAAAGAAGCTCATCATAGCGCGGAACATCTTCCCGGTGGAGCCGCCCCTGGGGGTCGAGAACTGGCCCTGGCGCATTAAGATATATACCCTCGGCCGATTCCAGATAGTCAGGGGAGATACAACGGTCGTCTTCAGCAAGAAGGCGCCGAAGAAGATAATGGAGATGCTCAAGCTCATAATAGTCCTCGGAGGCAAGGACGTGCCCGAGTCCAGGATAATAGACACGCTCTGGCAGGACGCGGACGGAGACGCGGCCCACGCTTCGTTCACTACGACGCTCAAACGGCTCAGAGACCTTCTCGGCTACGACGACGCCATAGTGCTCCGGAACGGGCGCCTTACCTTGAACCAGCGCTACTGCTGGGTGGACGTGATGGCCTTCGAGCACCTGATAAACCAGGCTGACGAGCCCTCTGGCGCCGAGCCCGGCAACGGCGCAAAGGTCTGCCTGGAAAAGGCCCTCTCTCTCTACAAGGCCGGACAGCACTTCATCGATTTCGAGGACAACCAGTGGTCGCTCATGTTCTACGAGAGGCTCAGGAGCATGTTCGTGCGCGCGGTGATGAAGATAGCCGCGCAATCCGAGGAGGCAGGCAGGTTCGATGAGGCAGCAGCCCATTACAAGAGGGGCATCGAGAGGGAGCCTCTCTCCGAGAACCTCTACCAGAGCCTCATGCTCTGCCTTCACAGGAGCGGCCACGACGGCGAGGCCCTTGCCCTCTACAGCAGGATGTCGAAGGTCTTCGCAGAAGTGCTCGGCATAGAACCCTCGTCTAAGTCCAAACATATCTACCAGAGCCTCATCACCAATTAGCCAGGTCCACGGCAGCCCGCGCCTTCCATCATCGTTCCGCTCAGGCATCAAAAAATCTCCGCTTCGCAGATTGCATTCCCTCACTCCCGTGCCCGGCAATGAGAATGATTATCATCCCGGAGTTTTCCTAAAGAAATAAAGCATTTCCGCTGCGTAATTTTTTTCCAATCAGTTACCTAAAAGTTAGTTCCCCATTTGTAAAATCACCGCCATGCAAAACAGAAGGCGCGTCCCGGTCATCTCTCGAAAACACCTTATTACATCTATATATGAGGTTTAAATGACATCCGTAAAAAGCCCGATTGGGCGCGAACTCGTTACTCAGAAACAACATTTTCTCAAAGAACTCGGGTCCAGGATAAGGGTCGTTCGGCTGCAGAACAGCCTCACAAAGACCGAATTCGCGGCTGCCCTGATGATCCGCGGAAAGACCCTCGCGGACGTAGAAGCCGGCAAGCGGGAGCCGGGCGGCAGGCTACTTTTCTTCCTCAAGGAATATTTCGGGGCGA
>CAZDUP010000015.1:0-7642 GCA_964508625.1 uncultured Thermodesulfobacteriota bacterium | reverse complement strand
GGAGGCCCTCGCAGACCGAGACTCAGGACAGGAAGATGGAGGAGGTCATGCACCTCCTCGGCATGTTCAAGAGGCTCCCGGATGAGAGCAGGGACAAGCTTTTGAACATAGCGAAAATACTGATGCAGAAAAGGCACTTCAACCTTCAGAGGCGGAGGAGCAGGGCCGCCGGTGCGCAGGCGGCCGAGAAGTCCCTGGCCGGCTGAGCGGAACGGGCAGAAGATGAAGAGCAGAAGCCTCCTCGTAAACTACACCGGATATCCGACCACGCCAAACGCGTTCATGCCGGACAACGGCCTTGCGGTGCTTGCGAACTCGCTCATATCGAGCGGGCACGAGACCACCGTGCTCGATTACAACACCATAGACATCATGGATCTTCTCCCGCACGACTTCGGCAAGAGGCTGTCGGAGCTCGGGGGCCAGGATACGCCTGAGAGCGCGAGGGAATTGAAGAACATATCAGCCGCTCTCGACGAGATACAGTCGCGGGACATCGATGAGAAGGCCCGTGAGATAACCGATATCATCCGCAGCCGCGGGATAGATTTTCTGGGCTTCAAGCTCTGGATGGGCCAGAGCTTTGAGAACGGCATCATGCTCGCGAAGAAGATAAAGGCGGTAAACCCCGGCGTGAAGATTTTCGCCGGAGGGCCGCACGTCGATTATTTCAGGGGGGAGATATACAGGGCCACCGACGCCTTCGACGTGCTCGCCTATGGAGAGGGGGAGGAGACCATAGTTGACCTCGCCCTTTACGCCACAGGCAAAAAAGACCTCAAATCGATCCCGAACCTCGTCATAAGGGACGGCTCCGCGATAACAGAGACGCCGGAGAAGAGGCTCAGCGACCTCGACCGGTCCTTCCCCATCTATGACACTGAAATCTATCCGGCCCTCAAGGGCGACAGGAAATTGAAGCTCTTCATCTCCGAGTTCAGCCGCGGCTGCCCGTTCAGGTGCAACTTCTGCGGGCATTCGAACAAGAGCGGCTCCAAGTGGAGGAGCAAAAGCCCCGAGCACATCATAAGAGAGTTCCGCCACGTCATCGACACCCACGGCACGCGTGTCTTCAGGAACGGGGACTCAAACACACCGGGCCTCCTTATAAGGGACGTAGCCGAGAGGATAGTGAACGAGGGCCTGGAGATCGAGTACGCCCTCATAAGCCACGTCAATAACCTTGACGTCGATGCCCTCGACGTCCTCAAGCGGTCAGGCTGCTTCTCCGTCTTCTTCGGCGTTGAGTCCGGCAACCAGCGGATGATCGACAAATACATAAACAAGGGGCTCAAGCTCGAGAACGCCAAGAGGATGATAGACGAATGCAGGAAGAGGGGACTCTTTGTGGTCACGAGCTACGTCTACCCGTCGCCGGGCGAGACAGAGGAGACGAGAAGGGACACCTACGACTTCATAAAAAACTCCGGCGCGGACGCGGTCTCCATCTGCACGCCCATCATAACGCCGAAGAGCACCTGGGGGGACAGGCCCTCCGAGTACTTCATTGAGCTCAGCGAGAACTACTTCTACGACCTCATGTTCTTCACGCCCGCGCTCTTCTATCCGCCGACCATGTGGAAGCCCCTGAACTACAGGATAAACGGGAAGGACTTCTTCGAGATAGCGAAAGAGTCTGACAGGCTTGCCGACCAGCTCGAGAAGGATGAAGGGATACTCACGCAGGTTATGGACGACGCCGCGCTCATGTCGAAGCACTGCCGCATGGACTTCAGGGAGTTCCGCGGCAAGGTGCGCCATTACCTGAAGGCAGGGGACAGGCAGAACATGGAAGGGATAATAAAGGCCATCAACAGGAGCGCGAGCAGCTTGCAGACTAATTTGCCGGCCTGAAAAAAGTTTTCGGTCTGGAACCCTCGTAATCCGAACGGCACAGGGGAGGTGAGTGCGATTAGCATTGAGGTGGTTTGTGCTACGTCCGAGAGGGAAAAGGAGCTCTGCTACCGTGTAAGGCATGACGTGTTCGTGAGGGAGACGGGCTACATCCAGAAGGAAATTGGAAGCGGCCTGGAGATGGACGACTACGACAGGCTGGACACGACGGTGCATTTTCTCGCGTACTTCAACGGCGCGCCCGCAGGGAGCGCGCGACTGCTCTTCCCGAACAAGCGGGTCATGGAGAGGGACGGGGGCTATTACGGCCTCCCGATGGAAAACCTCTACGACATAAAGCACTACACGTCCACGAACCTGGAGATAGGCGAGATATCGAGGTCCTGCGTAAAGGAGCGGTTCAAGAGCACCAAGACGATATTCCATCTCTGGAAAAGCCTCATAGAGTACGCTGGCGAACGTGGCATAACAGACCTCATCACCAACGTGAACCCGGAGACTGACAGCCTGTCAGACACGTACCTTATACATAAATACGCGAGGTCCCGGGGGCTCTTTGACCCTGATATAACGGTATATCCGAAAAATACCGGCGGGAAATCGTCGGACTTCAGGTTCCCGCTCCCCAAGAAGGAGGGGCTGAATCCGGAAGATCCGGATATCGAGCTGCCTCAGACCCTGAAGCTCTTCACAAGGGTCGGCCTCCTCTTCACTGGCGAGCCGATCTATTGCAACGGCATAGACATGTGCGCGCTGCCAATGAACTGGAAGTTGAAGGACATCTGCAAGAGCTCCTTCGGCAAGTTCTTCCAGAAAAAGGACGCTGCGGAGAAGGCCGCGTAGAAAGCCGTCATCATATTGGAATCGGAACTAATCTCATAAAAGGAAGAGATCTGCATGAAAAAGAACAACGTGGTGCTGCTTCAGGGTTTTGCCCGCAACCCCATTTCCAGGAAGCTTGACGCCGACACCGACAGGCTGCTCTACGGCTTCAAGCGCCTCTCCAAAAAAGAAAAGGAGATACTGCTGACCATACTGGACGCCTTTCTGCTCGGCAAAAGGTCGCATTCTCAGGACGAATAGGGCGCCCAAGAGCGCATATCATCTCTACAGCAAAGCTTGGGGAAGGTGTTTTTGAATTTGCCTGCATTCGTTAAACCTGAGGAAAGCAGATAGGGGGCTGCGGCATCGCCGCAGCCCCTATCTGTTTGACGGGTCTCCTGAGCGGGATTTTTTTGGTTTTCATGCGCATGGGTATTATGGTATGCAGTATGGAGCCTTTATGTTGGGGCGCTCTCAGTCCCTTATCCAAAAAAACTCCACCCGGCGCACTGAATTCAAAGGTCCCATGCTCGAATGGCTCTTGAAAACCCGCAAAAAAACCCCTGTAGCTCCGCAGGATACCCGCGCGTATAAGACATGGGTGCCGCTGGGGCATTTCTATTCACCGTTCCCTGACCTTGAAGACCTGAAAAAGAACGAAAACAGGATATGGCATGACCTGCCGGAAGAACTCAAGGGGATCGACCTGCGCTCCCAAGAGCAGCTGCAGCTGCTTGAGAAGTTTGCGGGATTTTACGAAGAGCTTCCCTTCGGCGATAACAAGAAAGAGGGACTGAGATACTATTATCAGAACCCGTCCTATTCCTATGCGGACGCCATCTTCCTCTTTTCCATGCTGAGACATCTCAGGCCCAAAAGGATCATCGAGGTCGGGTCTGGTTTTTCATCGTGTGTCACCCTAGACGTCAACGAGCTCTTCCTCGGCAAAAGCCTCAAATGCACCTTCATAGAGCCTTACCCGGACCTGCTGCTTTCTTTGTTATCCGGGCAGGATAAAGAAGAGATACGGCTAATCAAAAGCAATCTTCAGGATGTCCCGCTGGAAGTCTTTTCAGAACTCGAGTCCGGAGACGTCCTTTTCATAGATTCAACACACGTCTCCCGGACCGGAAGCGATGTCAATTACATCCTCTTTGAGATACTCCCTTCCTTGAAAAGCGGGGTCTATATCCACGTCCATGATATCTTTTATCCGTTTGAGTATCCGAAGGAGTGGGTTTTTGAAGGAAGGGGCTGGAACGAGGCATATGCGCTTCGCGCGTTTCTTCAGTTCAATGAGCGGTTTCGTATTGTTTTTTTCAGCAACTATATGGTTCGATTTCACAGGGACATAATCGAAACAAAAATGCCGCTATGCCTGAGAAATACCGGCGGCAATATCTGGATCAAAAAAATGTAAATTGGTCTTATGCCTTGTACTTGAATACCTAAGCTGCCGCTAAGGGCCATCTCAGTCTCTTCTTCTCCCTCTGCCGTTTCGTGTGTTGCCCGAAGTCACATTATTCGCCAATGACTATGATAAAATACGCTGGAATTTGAGTTCAGATTACTGTGGCGCCTTTTTTTCGCATCGCTCCAAAAGAAAGATACTGAGCTGACCAATATGCTGTCAAAGATATTTCAAGCCTTGCTTATCATGGCGCTTGCGGCGGCCTCTGGCTGCACCGGCTCTCCGGTAATGCTCAAGACTGACGGCATAGGCCAGAAGGAGGGCATACTGGTCGCCGGCACATTTGAAGGCCGCCGCATGCCCTGGTCGACCTTGGGCGGCATCTCGGTCAAGGCCGGCCTGGGAGAGGCCGTGAGGATACCCTGGGCAAAGAGCCGTTTCATAAATCTCCCGGCTGGAAACCATGCATTCGAGATATGGCACGGGCATAGGGCCTCTGTTGCAAAGGGCTGCTTCAAGCTCAACCAGGGGCAGGTACTCTATCTCGAATACAGGCCGGGCGGCCCTGCCGAAGAGGGCAGGGTGGATCTGATTGATCTGAACAGCAGAAGAAAAATCGACCTCACAAAATGCGAGATGCCGGAATGCCCGGAATGCGGCACAAGCCGCCCTGAATCAAGGCGGAACGGACGGCAATAGACGGAGGCACGATGTCAGGGAAAAGAAGATGGATTCGCACTAACGCGCTCGTTGCCTGCCTTGCAGCCCTTTGCCCGCTGAGCTTGAGTCAGGCGGCATCGGCTCCGGATACTGGCGCGTACTTCACGGTCGCTTCAAATGACGGGAAAGCGACATTCGTCATAAGGCTCACAGAGCCCGCGAGGATAAGGGAGGCTCGGGCCATCATAAGCGGCATGCAGGCTGACAGGACGCATGTTGAAGGGCGGGTAATAAAGGAGCAGGCGGATTACAACAGGCCGTGGGGCTTTCACCTTGCCCCCGAGTCGATCAGCTTTTTCCAGAACAATAACGAGGGCTGCAATGCTCCGGTAGAAGAGGTCGAGGCAAGGCTAAGCGAGGCTGGCAAGGCATTCCTTCCTGGCAGCAAATGGTGCCCGTGGGATTCGAAGGTGATAAAAGAGATAACGATGGAAAGCGGCGTGAAATAACGGGCGGCTTATAATCTCGATTGCTCATCGAGGAAATGTATCGTATGCTATTTCTTCAGGAATTCATTTCATTATTTCAGGAAGGCGGCTCATGGAAGTAAAGGACAGCAACGGGAACATTCTGAACGACGGCGATTCGGTGCAGGTGATAAAGGATTTGAAGGTCAAGGGCTCTTCGGCCACGCTCAAGAGGGGAAAGGTATTCAGGAACATACGCCTTACCTCAAAAGGCGAGGAGATAGAGTGCAGAGAGGGCAAGTCGACCCTGGTGCTCAAGACCTGTTTTCTGAAGAAGGCCTGAGGATTTCGCGTCACGATTAGAGGGGGTTGCGCGGCGCAACCCCCTCTCTCGCCTGCCCTAACGGTGCTCACGCATTGCTGGCTTTGCGCGACTTTCTCAAGCTTCTCAACATGGCAGTCGCTGCCAGGCCGCTGCCCAGAAGGAACAGGGTCGCTGGCTCAGGGACAGTCTGGCTGTCCGGGTCGTCAACCGGCACAAGGTCGCCGCTCAGGGCGATGGTGTCGGTATCTCCCCTGAACCTAAGGTAGCCCATGTAAGGCGAATGGAATTGTATGTCGAGGACCTTCCAGAGGTCCCCAACCGGATCTGTCCCGGTAAGGGCCACCTGGTCGCGGTATGTGGCCGTCACAGCGTCGTTCGAAAGGCCGCTTGTGACCGCGAAGGTCGTGCCCCTTGCCGAACCTGGTGTGCCGGCCTCGTTGTCGAAGAACGTGTCGAAGACCGCGTTGCCGGCCCCTGCGTCTATCGTTATGCTGTTGATGAGAACATCGGCGAGCAGTATCCAGTCATAGACATAACTGTCTCCATAGACCCTCAGGTACCAGCCGGTCCCGTAGATCCCGCCCATCAGTGTTCCTATGTCGTACCAGGAAAAGGTCTCGGTCGCGCCGCTGTTCAGGTGGGCCGTGATTGACATGCCGTCCATCATGTCGCCCTGGGTCATGAAGCCTGTGAGGGCCGTGGTCCTGTATGTGGTGCCCGGGTCATAGATGACGATCGCCCGGGCTTCAGCCGCGAAAAAGAGCCCGAACAGAGCTGCCAGAAGTATCTTTTTCATTTCCCGCCTCCAGGGATAGAGAGGACAAAAGCATTGCGTCCTTTAGAGACTAAAAGCCCGGTATCCATTACAAGCGAAGGAGAGCCGTTCCCTGGTGGTCTGTGCCTGGTCTTCACCTCCTGTCGCGTTTTATTAAACGATTTGCTGCGTAACACATTATGCGCGGACGCGCCCTTTCAATTGTCGTATGCCGGGGTGTAAGTCAGGATTTGCCGCGTGAAAATGCCTTTGCAGGTCAAAGCAGAAGATGCGAGATTGGAGCTTCCTGGAGGATATGGGTATTATAGCAGAGTTGCCGGATTCGTGCTGGTCTGGAAAAAACTACCGTATTACAGGTAGATAGCAGCATAAATGAAAGGGGCAAGCCGAGGCTTGCCCCTTTCTGTCTAACGCACTGTGCCGGGCAGGCGTCATTTCAACTGTATGAACGGTACGCCGCCTGATGTGACCTGCGGCATCACGCCGTTCCATTTCTCTATGGCCTTTGCCATTAGCTCGACCTCGCGCAAACGCACAAGCTCTGAGGTGACGTTGGCCTTCTGGAGCGCGAGCGACTTTGCCTGTGCGGTCGCGTTCACAACGGTCTGCTCAGCCTCGTACTTGACCCTTTCGAGGTCCCTCTGCGCCTTGAGCGCGAGCTGCTCGGCGGTCTGCTTCGCCTCTATTGCCTTTGTGAACTGGTCTGAGAATCCGAAGTTGGTGATCGAGAGGTCGGTGAGGAGGATGCTGTATGTCATTAGCCGCTCCTTCAGGGCCTCCCTGACCTCGGCCTTTACGCGTTCCCTCTGGGTTATGAGCTCTACTGCCGTGTACTTTGCGGTAACCGCCTTTACGACCTCCTGCACTGCCGGGGCGATTATTATGTCGTCGTAGTTCACGCCGATGTTCTGGTATATCCAGTTTACTTTATCAGGCAGCACCTGGTAATTGAGCGCCACGGTCGAATGGGTGTCCTGGAGGTCCTTTGATGCCGCCGCTGCCTCGGCGTTCTTGACCTGGACCTTTACGTCCATATTGATGACCCTCTGGTATACCGGGACCCTGAAGTGAAGGCCCTCGTCAAGGACCTTGTCGCTCACTGCACCGAAGTTCAATACTATGCCCCTCTCGCCGGCGTTTATTATGACGAAGGGGTTCACGGCCCTGAGGATAAAAAATCCTATGACGAGGCCTATGCCGCCGAAGACAATCTTCTGCCATGTCCACCAGCCGCGGCCGCCGCCGCCCATTATCTCCGGCATCCTTGCCCTTCCCCTGTTTGGTTCGGCATGTTCCGTAGCCATACTCTCCACCTCTGTTTAATGATT
>CAZDUP010000014.1:13573-17144 GCA_964508625.1 uncultured Thermodesulfobacteriota bacterium | reverse complement strand
CCCTCGATGTCAGGGGGAGCGGCCTTTATCTCTCCGGCAAGCCAATTGAGCATGCGGCCAAGCTGGTCCATGCCCTCCGCTGAAAAGGGCGTCCTGCATGGCCCGGTCACAGGAGAGCCCCAGATAACGGCCCCTGGACCTATCTTCCAGCAGCCAAAGGCAGTTCCCTGCCAAAAGGGGTGCGTGGCGCACGGCACAAAGGCCTCCAGCCCTTCCAGAGCGCCTTCGTAAATGGCAATCGGGCATGGATCAGGCTTCTTTGCCTTAGGCAGGAAGCGCACACCGGAGCTGCCCAGGAACTCGAACCTGTCCTTGAGTACGCCGCAGACGCGCCTGAGCTCCTCGAGTAGCTCCCCTCTTTCATCTCCTCCGTGCATATCTTAGTTCTACTATCTTTTTTTCCGCTTTACAACTGGAACCTCTTCTCGTAATAATAGTCATAGAATATGTTAGCAATAGCCATACTTACAGCCCTGATAGTCCTTGCCCTGCCTGACGCGGCGCTGGCATGGGGGCCGGCGACACACCTTGAGCTCGGCAAGGCCATCATCGATAACACGAGGCTCCTCGTCCCGCCAGTGAGGGCCCTCCTCGAGGCCTATCCGAACGACTACCTCTACGGCAACATAAGCGCGGACATAGTGATAGGCAAGAACCTCGTCGAGGAATTGAAGCACTGCCACAACTGGAAGGTGGGCTTCAAGCTCCTCCGCAGGGCCGAGACTGATTCGCAGCGGGCCTTTGCCTACGGCTACCTGAGCCACCTCTCAGCAGACACAATAGCCCATAACCATTTCATACCGGAGATGATGATACGGACCTTCTCGGCGCGGAGCCTCCGCCATATCTATTGGGAGATGCGCTACGACGCCCTTGCGGACAAGCGCATCTGGCAGCTCCCCAGGAAGTTCGTAAGAGAAGTGCACAGGGACAATGACCGGCTCATGGACATGACCATCGAGGGCACGCCGCTCTCTTTTCGCACCAACAAGACCATATTCTCGAGCGTCCTCCTGATGCACAGGTTCGAGCAGTGGCACAGGATGCTGGGTCTCCTTTCATCGACCTCCAGGTGGACACTTACAAAAGAGGAGAAGGAGAAGTACTTCGCCATCTCTGTGGACAGCATAATAGACCTCCTCACCTTTTCGCAGAAGGCCCATTGCCTAAAGAAAGACCCGACAGGCAGGCACAGCCTGAACGCCGCCAAGTTCATCAGAAAGCGCCTCCTCACCATCCGCAGGAGCGGCAAGGACTGGGAGGCTGCAATGGATAACGCGCTTAAGTGGGTGCGTATCTGATTTCCTGAGCTTTTCTGCAACTCCGTCACCTTCATTGACATCCGTTTTTAACCTCTTATACTTGAAATATGTCCTTCAAGTCCCGGACTTCGAAGGTAAAATTGCAGACTCGGCATTAGCCTGGGGAAAGGAGGTGTCGTATGCCTGAGAGAGAAAGAGAAAGAGAAACAAGGGAAATCGACGTAAACAAAGCAAGCGTCACTCTGTTCATGAAGGTCGAGGGCATTGACAGGGACATTGCCCAGAAGATAGTAGATTACAGGGACCAGCACGGGCCTTTCCATAACTGGTCCGACCTCGAGCGGGTTCCAGGCTTCAGAGCCGCGCTGCTGGAGAAGCTGAAAAACAGCGGGGCGACGCTCGGAGGCAAGAAGGCTGCATAAGAACGGCAGGAAGCAGTGGAACAACGAAGGGCGGCATCGAATGGATGCCGCCCTTCGTTTGTTTTTGCAGGCAGTTTTTCCGGGGTGCCGTTAACCCGGTGCGAGTGCTTTTCTTTGCTATACTCATAATAAAACGCAAAAATCGGTGGCGCATGGACAATGGCGGGCAAAAATCAAGGGACGAACTCATTGAAAGACTCCAGAAGTTCCGCGCCCGCGTCGGCGAGCTTGAATCATGGGGCAGGGAACTGAACGAAAGCGAGCGCATGCTCGCGCATTCGCAGAGGGTCGCCCATGTCGGAAACTGGACATGGGATTTTGGCCGGAGAATACTGCTCGGGTCAGAGGAGACGTACAGGATATTCGACCTGCCTCCAGGGGCCCAAATCTCGCACGAGAGGCTGACCTCGATAATATTCCCGGAAGACAGGCCCATTCTCAAGGACGCCATGGAAGAAAGCCTCAAGAGCGGCTTTTGCGATGTGGAATTCAGGATAGCTTCCAGGAGCGGAGATACAAAGTATCTCCATGTCAAGGGCGAGCTGGAGAGCAGTGAAGGCAGCCCGGTAGCCCTGAAGGGCATGGTCCAGGACATAACCGAGAGGAAGGAAAAAGAAGACGAGCTGAAAAGGCTTATTGACGAGCTTAAGGCCGTACAAAGGATTTCGCACCTCGCCAGTTGGACATGGGACATAAGCGGGGATAATTTTTCCGGGTCTGAGGAGGCCTACAATATACTGGAGACGGCGCAGGGCGTTCCCATAAGCTACGCGCAATTCATGGAGATGATCCATCCCGATGACAGGCCCGCGGTGGTCAAGGCGATAGAGGACGCGCTTAAGAGAGCCCGGTACGACGTGGAATTCCGGATAATCACCGGGACGGGCCGGACAAAGCACCTTAAAGGATTAGCCGAGCTGAGCGAACGGAAAAACGGGCGGTGGTTCCTGAGCGGCATCGTACAGGACGTGACCGCAAGGAAGGAACTGGAGAACGAACAGAAGAGACTTTCTGAAGAGCTGCAGGCCGCGCTCGAAAGGATAAAGACCCTGAGCGGGCTTGTACCTGTATGCGCCAACTGCAAAAAGGTCAAAGACGGCCCGGATTACCGGAGGCAACTGGAAAAGTTCATCGAGGAGCATTCGGAAGCGGAATTTACAGACAGTCTCTGCCCGGATTGCCAGGATAAACTCTATGGGAAGAAAAAGGCGGGCTAGCCCGCCGTTTATTTTTTCAGCAGAGCCACCCTGTCGAGTATCCTGTCCGCAACCTCTTCCTTCTTCAACGGCGGCAGCTCTTCCTTCTTGGAGAGCGGCCCGAGTATCGTTACCTGGTTAAAATCGCTGTCAAGGCCTGCCGGGGTGTTTGCCACGACGAGGTCGAGGTTCTTCTCCTTGAGCTTCTTACGGGCGTTCTCCTCGACGTTGTCGGTCTCGAGCGCGAACCCAACGAGGACCTGTCCGGTCTTCTTGCGCCCGCCCATGTATTTAAGCACGTCGGCCGTCCTCTCCATCTCTATCGCAAGAGAGGTAGCCTCCTTCTTGACCTTGGTAGGGTAGCTCTTGACAGGCCTGTAATCCGCAACGGCAGCGGCCATGATGACGATGGTCGATTGCGTGAAGTACCGTATGCTCGCATCGAGCATCTCCTCAGCCGTAACGACCGGCACGTGCGTGATGCCGCCCGGCTTCGGCAGATACGAAGGGCCTGATACGAGCACGACCTCCGCGCCCCTCCTGCGCGCAGCCTTGGCAATGGAATAGCCCATCCTGCCTGAAGATGCGTTTGAGACAAAGCGCACAGGGTCAATGGCCTCCCTCGTTGGACCGGCGGTGACGAGGACCTTCTCTCCCAGCAAGTCCTTGGGGCTCAAGGCCTCTTTCGCTG
>CAZDUP010000014.1:0-13563 GCA_964508625.1 uncultured Thermodesulfobacteriota bacterium | reverse complement strand
ATTTTCGACGGATGCGAGCCTGCCCTTGCCCTCGTAGCCGCATGCGAGCTCGCCCGTCTCAGGGCCGACGAACAAATAGCCGTTCTTCTGGAGCCTCTTTACATTATCCTTCACAATGGAGTTTGCCCACATCGCCGAGTTCATGGACGGCGCAACGAGCACCGGAGCGCACGAGGCGAGCGTTATGGTCGTAAGGAGGTCGTCCGCAATGCCTGAGGCCGCCTTTCCTATAAAATTGGCAGTGGCCGGGGCCACTATTATGAGATCGGTCTTCTGCGCAAGGTCTATGTGGCTTATACTCGTCTCGCTGGTAAGGTCGAAGAGGCTCGAGGAGACCGGGTTGCGGCAGATGGTCGAAAGGGAGAGGGGCGTTATGAACTCTGCGGCAGATGCCGTCATAACGGGACGGACCGTTGCCTCGCCCTTGATGAGGAGCCTGGAGAGCTCGAGGGCCTTGTAGGCCGATATCGCCCCGGTGACGCCGAGGGTTATGTTCTTGTTTTTGAGTATCAAATCAAAATACCTTAATTTGTAATCAGAGAAGAGGCCTTTTTCCGCGCTAGCGGCGCGGTTTCTGGGCATAAGGCTAGCTCGCTTTCCGCCCCCGTCCTCCGCGCTCGCCCCTTATGTCGCAAAGCCCATCCGGGCTTTTTGCTCCTTCTGCCTCGGCGGCGCGCCCCTCCCCCAACCCTATGCTCGCCTACGCCTTATGCCCGAATGGTTTTTAAAAAACAAAACAGACTTTTTTTCAGCGGCCTGTTATTCGAAAGCCCCCGCAATATACGGGTTTATCTCTTTTTCCTCGCCTATGCTCGACTCCGGGCCGTGGCCCGGGAGCACAGCGACCTCGTCGCCCAGTGTAAGGAGCTTTTTCTTTATCGAATCCATCAGCGCCTTTGTCGAGCCGCCCTCAAAATCGGTCCTGCCCACAGAGCCGGCAAAGAGCGTATCGCCAGTGAAGAGAACCTTCTGCTCCTTCATAAAGAGGCATACGCCGCCCCTCGTGTGGCCTGGAGTATGTATCACCTTCATCCTGAGCCTGCCGAATGTGATCTCGTCGCCGTCCTTCAACAGCATGTCAGCCTTCGGCTGCTTCGGGGTCTTCACCCCGAACATGATGGCCTGGTCGTGGGCGTATTCAAGGAGCGGCTCGTCTTCCTGATGTATGGCTATGGGGCAATTGAGCGTTTCCTTTAAAGTGCCGTTTGCGCCGACGTGGTCGAAGTGGCCGTGGGTGTTGATTATGTACTTCGCTGCCACCCCGTTTTCCCTGAGCGCGGCCTTTATCTCTTCTGCGTCGCCGCCCGGGTCAACGACGGCCCCCTCTTTTGTCTCCCTGTCGAAGACGATGTAGCAATTTACCTCAAGCGGCCCTACTATGACTTTCAGGATCTCTGCCATTCCCTGATCTTCTCCGAATATCTATTTACCAGACTCCTCGCCGCCTCTTCAGTAGAGGCCTCGGCCACCAGGATGAAGTACGGCATGTCCTGGCTTGGATAGGCGACTATCCAGTCTTCGCCGAATTTTATCTTTATTCCGTCCAGAAGTACAGTCTCAAGGCCGCGCGAGTCCTCGGCAAGCCTCCTCATTATCATGCCCTTGTTCTCGAAGGAGCACGATACCCTCTCCTTTACTATTATGGAGGGCGGTATCTCCCTCATGAGCTTGTGGAGCCTTGTCCCGTGCCTTGCGAGCATCTCCAATATCTTTGCGACCGCGTACATGCCGTCGAAGTTTGGCTGGAAGTCCGGGAACATGTACCCGCCTGACTGCTCGCCCACGAAGACGGCGCCCGCTGCCGCTGCCTCCATCTGCCCCCTCGGCGTCGTCTTGGTCCTCTTCACGGTAAAGCCGTACATCTCCGCCATCCGGTCTATCGCGCGGGACGCGGTTATGGGCACGGCTATATGGCCTATTCTCCCGGCCTCCTTGCTGGTCTTCAAAACGAGGAGCGTTACAATGTTCAATGCCGTGTCGCCGTCCAAGGCCTCTCCTGTCTCGTCGAAGAGGAATACCTTCTCTCCACCGGCATCGAGGTAAAAGCCCATGTCAGCGTCCAAAGACCTCACGATGGACGAGAGCTGGTCTATGGCGCGCTGGAACTCCTCGGCGGATTTCGTGGTCTTGCTGCCGTCGAGGTTGGCGTTAAGCGCGATGACCTCGCAGTTGAGCTTGCCCAGTATGGAAGGGAATATCCGTGATGAAGAGCCGTATGAGTAATCAACGACGAACTTGAACCTCGCCTTTGATATCACATCGGCGTCCACCATTGACATGAACGCGTCCTGGTATGACTCGAAGGCGTGGATGGGGAAGCTCATCTCGCCTGTCTCCTCCATTGTGACGCGGGGGAAGTCCTCCTTGAAGAAGAGCTTCTCAACGGTCTTCTCGTAGCCCGGGTGCAGGTCCAGCCCCTTGCTGTCGAAGAACTTGAGGTCAAGGAGCTGCGTGTCGAAGGGAGATCTTCTTGTATGTATTCCGCCGGCCTCCGTGCCGCTCCTCGCGAGGAACCTGACGACCGGCATTGGAGTGACCCCGTAGTCGTGCACGCTCACGCCGGTTGAGAGCATGCCTGTCATTATGGCCCTGTTTATCATGCGCGAGGTCTTGTGCGCGTCCCTGCTGGTCGATACGACAGAGCCCTTTTTCAATGACGCGCCGTAGGCTGCGCCGAGCTTGGCCGCGAACTCTGGGGAGAGCTCGATGTTGGCGAGCCCTGTTACGCCGTATGTCGAGAAGATGTTCCTGCTCCACTTCTCTCCCCAGATAAGGCTCGATGCGAGTGTTGCGTCGTCCTCGACCACCTTGTAGGGCCAGACCTTGACGTTGGCCTTTATCGTGGCGTTCCGCCCTATCCTGCAGTGGTCGCTCACGATGACGCCCTCGGCGATGTGCGCCTGGTCGAGTATCTCGCTTGAGCTCCCCACGACGTCCTCGTGCAACGACGCGCCCCTTGCGGCCTTCGTAGCGTCCCATAGCACTGAATCCCGTATCACCGCCCCCTCTTCCACGACCGAGCCGGGGCCGATGATGGAGTTCGATATCTTCGCGTCAGCCTCGATGCGGCAGTTCTCGCCTATTACTATCGAGCCCTCGAGCCTCGCCGTGAAGTCGATGCGCGAGCCCTTGCCCACCCAGAGCCTCCTGCCCTCTATCCGCTCTCCGGGTATGTCCACGTGGACGACCCCCTGGAGGATGTCCATGTTCGCGGCCCTGTACTCCTCGAGGCTTCCAACGTCCTTCCAGTAGCCCTCTGCCGTGTAGCCGAAGATCGGCTCCTTTTTCTCAAGCATCAGGGGGAAGAGGTCCTTGCTGAAGTCGAATTCCCTGTCTGGCGGGATATAGTCGAGCACCTTCTTCTCCAATATATATATGCCGGTATTAATGGTGTCGCTGAAGACCTCTCCCCAGCTCGGCTTCTCCAGGAACCTGACGATGCGCCCCTCCTCGTCGGTTATGACTATGCCGAAGGGCAGAGGGTTTTCCACCCTCGTGAGGACTATCGTCGCTGTGGACCCGTTCTTCTTGTGGAACTCCACTGCCTTATTGAGGTCGATGTCGGTCAATACGTCGCCGCTTATGATGAGCGTCGTCTCGTTCCCGCCTATCTTCCTCATGGCGCTCCCCACAGCGCCTGCCGTTCCGAGGTCCACAGTGAGTGTTATATAGTCGAGCTTTACTCCCAGGTTCGACCCGTCGCCCAGGTAGCCGGATATCATCTCAGGCTGGAAATAGAGAAGCGCGGTCAAGTCCGTGATGTCGTTTTTCTTGAGGAGCTCTATTATGTGCTCCATCATCGGCCTGTTGGCCATCGGCACCATGGGCTTGGGTAGGTTGTTTGTAAGGGGGCGCAGCCTTGTGCCGAAGCCTCCGGCCATTATGATGGACTTCACGCTGTCTCCTTTGGAAGAAAAATTTTAAACGGCTCCTGCCAGGGATGCCGGAAAGGTCAATGGAGGGTTTAAAACGGGCCAGACGATTTTATCATAAAAAACAGGCGCGTCAAGGAAACCTGAATGCGCCCGCAATGCTGCATGAAACCATCTGCTCTTTGCCGGGCTATACTGAGAATATGGGGACATGGAGGCCGGAACACTCGCGGAGATTTCCTTTGACTTTCGTTTCCGTCGTGTGATAATAAAATCCGGTTACGTTGGCCTCCCCCCGAAAAAACAGTCGCTAAATCAAAGACAAAGGGGACGCCTATGCCTGAAGACAATCAGGGCAACGGTGTTTTCAAGGGCCTCGCGATGCTCGCCTCAATGGGCATAGCGATGGTGGTCTCGACGCTCATCGGCCTTGTCATAGGCATATACCTTGACAAGTTCTTCGGCACCAAGCCCTGGCTCACGATAATATTCCTGTTGTTCGGCATAGCCGCCGGCTTCAGGAACATATACGAGATGACCAGAAAGTATGGGGTATAGCGAACAGACCGGCCTCGAGGCCTTCACCAGGGCAATATCGGCAAAGGTTTTCTTTATTAACCTTGCCGCCTGCGCGGTCTTCTCAGGCGTCCTGCTCGTTGTTGCAAAGAGTTCCATTGTCCCGGGCTTTGCCTCGGGTTTTTTAATAGGCTCCGTAAGCATGCTCTGGCTCATCCGCATCGCCCGCAGGGGCATGAGGATGGACCCTGAGAAGGTCGAGAGGTTTGTAAAGGCCGCGTATCATCTGCGCTTCGCCGCCGTTGCCGCCCTGTTCGCCGTTCTCATCGCAAAAGGCATTTTAAGCCCCTGGCCGCTGGTCGCAGGCCTGACTGGCTCGATAGCGACCACCGTTTGCACCATGATCTATCTGGCAAAGGAGGAAGCAGCAGATGCATGACACAATAATCCCGACCTTCGGGTTGCAGGTACATACGGCCTTCATGATCTACGTCATGCTGGGCCTGACGATATTCTCGGTGATACTGGCGAAGAGGTTGAGGCTGGTGCCCGGAAGGACGCAGTCCATAGTAGAGCTTGTTGTGACCTCCTTTGAAGGCATGGTCGACGAGACGATGGGGCACAAGGGGAGGAAATACTTCCCCTTCATAATGACCTTCGCGGTCTTCATCTTCGTCTCCAACCTCCTGGGCCTTATCCCCGGCCTTCTGCCGCCCACGGCCAACCTCAATACCACGCTGGCCCTTGCGCTCATAGTCTTCGTCACCACACACATAGTCGGCGTAAAGGAGCACGGCTTCAAGTACCTGAAGCAGTTCATGGGCCCGGCCCTCTGGCTCGCGCCCCTCATGATACCCATAGAGATAATCGGCCACCTCGCAAGGCCGGTATCGCTCTCGCTCCGTCTTTTCGGCAACATAATGGGCCACGAGCAGATAGTCGCGGTTCTCCTAATACTCATGCCCATAGCCTACCCGCTCCTTGCGCTCTCGACAGTGCTCGGAGTGCTGGTGGTCTTCATACAGGCCTTTATATTCGCGCTCCTTTCGATGATGTACATAGGCACGGCATTGGAGGAGCCGCACCACTAAAGTTTTTTCAAGGGAACGGAACGCTGGACCCTGGAACCGTACGGGGCCGGGAAAGAGCCGGGGAAGATGGCGACACCCGGCCTGTCCGACAGGAACTCCAGATTGGTCAGGCGGCATCCGTCCCTAATCATAGAAGAAGGAGGAAACAAAGATGAGGAAGTTCGCGGTAAAAGGCTTTTTGGCTCTGGCAGCCCTTTTGACCTGCTCGAACGTTGCCCTTGCCCAGGAAGCTGCTGAAGCTGCCAGTGGCGGCAACTCTCTCGTGCTGGCTGCCATCTTCATCGGCGCCGGTCTCGGCATGGGCCTCGGCGCAATCGGGCCCGGCATCGGCCAGGGTCACGCGGTGAGGGGCGCTCTCGAAGGCATCGCCAGGAACCCCGGCGCGTCAGGCAAGATCATGACCACCATGCTTGTCGGTCTCGCCATGATGGAGTCCCTTGCGATATACGCGCTCGTTATAGCCCTTATACTCCTTTTCGCCAACCCGTTCGTCTAAAGCGGCAAGGCAGGGATTATATGAAAAGAGGGCGGCCAAAAGCCGCCCTTTTTTTATTCCTTACAGGCTGCTCAAACCTAATCATTGCGGATTGCCTGAAAAACCTACAAAAATCAAGTGTTTCTCAGCACGGCCTTGACAGAAATCCACTCTCTCTTTATAATATTAGCACTCAGAGAATTAGAGTGCTAATGGAGGTGAGAACTCTATGGCTCTTCCAGTCGTATCCGATTCCATCCAGAGCTACCTTGCCGAGGTAAACCGCTATCCTGTACTATCGGCAGAGGACGAGTTCACGGTCGCCGAGCGTTACTACAAGAACCGCTCGATCGAGGACGCGCACACGCTCGTCATATCCAACCTGAGATACGTCGTAAAGATAGCGCTCGAGTTCAGGAACTACGGCTGCAGGCTCGCCGACCTCATACAGGAAGGCAACATAGGCCTCATGACGGCCGTCAAGAAGTTCAACCCATACAAGGGCTTCAGGCTCATCACCTATGCGACCTGGTGGATAAAGTCTTTCATACAAGAGTTCATCCTCAAATCAAAGGGCCTTGTTCGCCGCGGCACAAAGGCTTTGAAAAAACAGCTCTTCTACAAGAACGCCCTGCCCTCTGGCGAGGACGCCCTGACCGAAGAAGGGCCCATCCAGGCGGCCAACGACCTCTCTCTCAACTCCGCAATAGGCGATGACACGACCACCCACCTCGACCTTCTTACCGATGAGGGGCCTGGACCAGTAGAGGCGGCGGCAATGAGGCAGGAGAGCGCGCTGGTAAAAAAAGAGGTCTCGGGCGCGCTCGCTCTTTTGAACGATAAAGAACGCATCGTCATCGAGAAGAGGGTCATGGCAGATGAGCCTGAGAGCCTCCAGACGTTGGGCGACAGATTAGGCCTCACAAGGGAGCGCGTGCGCCAGATAGAGAGTCAGGCATTGAAAAAGCTCCAGAGGACGCTTGCAGCGGTAAAAAACGCTGGCATGCTGCCCGAGCCTGCCTGAAACTTGAAGCAAGAAGCCGGGGGAGTTATCTCCCCCGGCTTTTTTTATTCCCCTTCCGCCGCAAGGCCTTTCCGCTCTACTGACACGCTCAGATAAAAAGACTTTGCAAGCCCGCCATAAAAATGTTATCAAGTACCTGTTAAATTTCGTTTTTTCTCTTTCGGAGAGCGATTTGGAAAAAAGGCCGACCTCCGCCGCGATAGACCTGGGGGCGCTGAAAGATAATTATCTCCGGGTAAAGGAGAGGGTCGGTGGGCGTGCCTCGGTCCTCGCCGTTGTCAAGGCAAACGCCTATGGCCACGGAGACCTGGAGACAGCCCATGTACTCGTTGGGCTCGGATGCGAGCTTCTTGGCGTGGCCATCCCGGAAGAGGGCGCCAAGCTCAGGCACGGAGGCATAAAGAGCCCCATAATCGTCCTCGGAGGGATATTCCCCAACCAGGCCGACGACATAGTCGAGCTCGGGCTTACGCCCGTCATCTTCGACGCATCCACGGCAGGCATCCTCAACTCAGCCGCCCAAAGGCGCGGGGCTGTCCAGGAGGTCCATGTCAAGATAGACACCGGCATGGGCAGGCTCGGGCTCAGGGCCGAAGAGGCAGGGCCTTTCTTCTCGAAGCTCAAGGGCCTCTCCAACCTCAAGCTCAGCGGGCTGCACTCGCATTTCGCCGAATCGGAGCGCGAGGACAAAGGCTTCTCCAGAACCCAGATAGCCGCCTTCCAGTCTGCGGTATCTCTTGCAAGGCAGGCGGGATTTGAGCCTAAATATGTGGGAATTTCCAACAGCGCGGATATAATAGAGCCTGTCAACGGGACGGAGTTCAGCATGGTGAGGCCAGGCCTCATGCTCTACGGCTCATATCCGGACGAGCGCCTCAGGGGGAAGATCGAACTGAAGCCTGTGCTGAGCCTCTCGACCCGCGTGCTTCACCTCAAGGCCATACAGGCAGGAGAGAGCGTCAGCTACGGCAGGAGGTTTGTCGCCAGAAGGCCCAGCCTCATCGCTACATTGCCCATCGGCTACGCCGACGGCCTGCCCCGCTCGCTCGGCAACAACGCAGAGGTGCTCATAAGAGGAAAGCGGGCGCCAATTGCGGGGACAGTCTGCATGGACCTCATCATGGCCGATGTCACGGACGTGCCGGGCGTGCAAAAGAATGACGAAGCCGTTATAATTGGCTCGCAAGGCAGCGAGACGATAACAGCCGAAGAGGTGGCCGCCAGGGCGGGCACCATAAGCTACGAGATATTCTGCCGCATATCCCAGAGGGTCCCGAGGGTCTATGTCTGAGCCTGGCTCATTTATAAGGGCGTATCTTGAGAACATAGGGCGCAAAAGCCAGCGGTTCGTTGACGCCGCCGGGCTCATGACCATGATGCTCGTTCAGGCGGTGATGAACCTCTTCACGCCGCCGATGAAGCTCAAGAACATCTTCAAGCAGATGGAGTTCGTGGGCGTGCAGAGCCTATTTGTCGTCGTGCTGACGGGCTCGTTCACAGGCATGGTGCTCGCCCTCCAGAGCTTCAACGCGTTGAAGAGGTTCGGGGCCGAGAGCCTGGTCGGCCCGACAGTGGCCCTCAGCATGGCCAGAGAGCTCGGCCCGGTGCTCACGGGCCTCATGGTCACCGGCAGGGCCGGGAGCGCAATGGCAACGGAACTCGGCACCATGAGGGTCACGGAGCAGATAGACGCCCTTGTGACAATGGCCGTGAACCCGGTGAAGTACCTGGTCGTGCCACGGATACTTGCAGGCGTCCTGATGTTTCCGCTCCTTACGGTGGTCACCGACTTCGTTGGCGTCATCGGTGGATACATCGTCGGCGTGCAGCTACTGGGTATCAACCCGGGCGTATACATAGGACGCACCATAGACTTCGTGCAGGTCGGCGACATATTCGCGGGCCTTTACAAGGCAACTGTATTCGGCCTCATAACGACGCTGGTCGCGAGCTTCAACGGCTTTTACACCTCCGGAGGAGCCGAGGGCGTGGGCAGGGCGGCAACGGCATCTGTCGTCACCGGGAGCGTCCTCATACTCGTCTCCGACTACATCATGTCGTCATTCATGGTCTGAGTCCTTGATACTCCGCTGCGGGTTATGATAAAGATTGTTGGCCTCAAAAAGTACTTCGGTCCCAAGAGGGTCCTCGACGGCGTGAATCTCGATATTGAGCGGGGCAAGATAACCGTCATCATCGGGCGGAGCGGCGAGGGCAAGAGCGTGCTCATCAAGCACATCATAGGCCTACTTCGCCCTGACGAGGGGCAGATACTCCTCGAAGGGCAGGAGATAACGGCCATGAGGGAGAAGGAGTTCAACGAGGTCCGGAAGCGCTTCGGAATGCTCTTCCAGGGCGCGGCCCTCTTCGATTCTATGACCGTCGGCCAGAACGTGGGTTTTCCGCTAAAGGAACACACGGACCTGAGCGATGAGGATATAATGAAGGTCGTGGGCGAGAAGCTCAGGAGAGTGGGCCTCACGGGCGTTGAGAACCTCATGCCGGCAGAGCTCTCCGGAGGCATGAAAAAGAGGGTCGGGCTCGCGAGGGCCATAGTAATGGACCCTGAGATAGTCCTCTTCGACGAGCCTACTACGGGCCTCGACCCCATAATGAGCGATTCGATCGCGGACCTTGTCCTTGATACGCAGAGGAGCCTCAAGACGACTTACATACTCATCACCCACGACATCCCCTTCACCTACAAGATAGCGGACAAGATAGCCATGCTCCACGAGGGCAGGATCGTCCAGGAGGGCACGGTCGATGAGATGAAGAGGAACCAGGACCCGATGGTAAGGCAGTTCCTCGAGGGCAGGGCCGAAGGGCCCATAAAGGTCTACTGAGGAAACGAACCTCCACGCAGCAAGCTACGGGGGTATCTTCTTAAATTCTTCCCCTCCATTGACGGGAGGGGACTAAGGGGCGGGTGAAAAAATATTTCACCCCCACCCTGCCCTCCCCCGTCAAGGGGAAGGCGATAAGGTGTAACACCGTAGCAAGACTACGGGGAATTGCACGATTCAAGGGAAGGCAAAGCAGCGCATGGCAATACCCAAACTAAGTTCCGAGGCAAAGGTCGGGCTGTTCGTGCTCATCGGGATAATACTCCTGGCCTACATGTCTCTGCGCCTCGGCGGCATACAGCTCGGCAGGGCCGAGGGCTATACCCTTTTCGTTGATTTCGACTCTGCCGCGGGCCTCGACCCCAACGCGCCCGTGAGGGTCGCCGGCGTCGAGGTCGGCAGGGTGAAAAAGATCGCCCTTAAGGACGACAAGGCCCATCTCGAGCTCCAGATACAGCCTGATGTGAAGATAGGCAAGGACTTCACGGCCGTGCTCACGACCAAGGGCCTCCTGGGAGAGAAGTACCTCGAGCTCGTGCCCGGCGTTCCGGGAGCTCCTCCCCTCAAGGAAGGCGAGTACATCACCCGCACCCGCTCCTACGCTGACATGGACAGGCTCATCACCCTGCTCACCGACGTATCGGGCGACATAAAGGAGATAACCGAGTCCCTCAGCAACGTCCTCGGCGGTGACGAGGGCGAGCAGACCGTGAGCAACATAGTCCACAACATAGAGGAGCTCACCTTCCGCCTCAACAGGATAGTGGCGAAGAACGACGAGCAGTTCGAGAGCATCATGAGGAACCTCGAATCCTTCACCACGCTCCTTCGCGAGGAAGGCCCGGGCATAACGACCGAGCTTCGCGCGACGATAAAGAACCTGAACGAGTCGCTCGTCAAGACCTCGGACAACCTCAACGGCATGATCTCCGAGAACCGCGGCAACCTCAAGGAGGGCATAGAGAACCTCAAGGCCGCTTCTTTAAGCCTCCAGCAGGCCATGGACACCATCAACAAGGTAACCGGAGACGTGGGGCCTGACATAAGCTCTACCATGAGCTCAGTGAAGAACATAACGAGGAAGATAGACCAGGGCGAGGGCACGCTCGGCGCGCTGGTGAACGACAAGAGCCTCCACGAGAACATAAACAAGACCGTCTCCGGCATCAACAACTACATAGAGAGGACCGAGAGCTTCCGGACCTTTATTGGATACAGGGGCGAGTACCTCTTCGATTCAAGGGACACCAAGAGCTACTTTTCGCTCCGCATCCAGCCTAAGAGCGACAAATTCTATCTCCTGGAGATAGTGGACGACCCGCGCGGCAAGGTCTCGGAAGAGTCGAGGGTGCTGACAATCAACGGCACCACCACGACCACAAGAGAGGTAAAGACCGAGGACGAACTGAAGTTCTCAGCCCAGATAGCCACGCGCTTCAAGAACGTGGTCGTAAGGGGCGGCATCATCGAGTCGACCGGCGGCGTAGGCTTAGACTATTACGCGTACGCGGACAGACTGAAGCTCACGCTCGAGGCCTTTGACTTCGGCGCCATCAGGGGCAACCCGCACCTGAAGGCGTCCGGCACCGTCTACTTCAGCAAGTTCTTCTTCCTTACCGCCGGATACGACGACTTCATAAGCAGGGTCGGCCTGCAGTCCGCCTACATCGGCATCGGACTGCAGTTCATGGACGATGACTTGAAGTATCTCTTCACGAGCGCGCCGCCCATCTCTTTCTGAGGATTCAGAAAGCCTTGATTTAGACCTCAAAAAAAGTTAAAAGAATACGGCAGGCCCCCTTGGGGCCTGCCTTTGTATTTTTTACAAACCTCATATTGGAAAAGAGCGGCTCAAATAGGGGCTTTGGGGCGGCCATAGACCTCGGCACAACGACCCTGGCAGGCTCACTTGTAGACCTCGCAACCGGCAAGGAGGTCGCCTCCGCTGCCGCGCCCAACCCGCAGTACAGGTGGGGCCGCGACGTGGTATCCCGGATAGACGCGGCTGTAAAGGACGCCCATACCCTGGGTTCGCTCTCCTTAGCCGCGCAAGAGGCTATTCTCGCCCTTATCCAGGGGCTTGCAGATGAGAAAAAGGGCCTTGTAAAAGAGATAACAATAGCCGGGAATTCGGCTATGGAGCATATATTCCTGGGCATCTCGCCTGAGCCGCTCTCAAAGGTCCCTTACAGGCCTGCCTTCAAAGAGGCAAAGACTATCCCCGCAAGGGATGCCGGGCTGGATATGGACGCGAGCCTCTACCTCTTCCCGCTCATTGGCGGCTTTGTCGGCGGGGACGCGGTGGCAGTTGCCCTCTCGCTGGGCTTAAGCCTTGGCAAGGGCACTGAGCTCGTCATAGACATCGGCACCAACAGTGAAATACTGCTTGCCCATGAGGGCGAGATATTCGCCACGTCCGCTGCAGCAGGCCCTGCCTTTGAGGGCGGAGAGGTGGCGCAGGGCATGGTGGCTGCTCCCGGCGCGATAGAGGGCGTGACGATAGAGGGCGACAACGTAAGGCTATCTGTCATAGGCAGCGCTGCCCCAAAAGGCATCTGCGGGTCAGGACTCATAGAGGCAGTACATGCGCTCATTGGCGCAGGCGTCATAGACCACTCTGGCAGGATAGCAGACTCCGACGAGATAGGCACCAACCTCTCGTCGAGGATAAAGCCCGGACCCGGAGGCAACTCGTTCGTGCTCTACAGGGGCGCAAAGAAAGAGGTAAGCCTCTCTCAATCTGATGTCCGGGCCCTTCAGACCGCGAAATCGGCTACGAGGGCAGGCATCAACATGCTGCTCGACAAGGCCGGGTTGCAGCCAGAGGCAGTTGAAAAGGTCTACGTCGCAGGGGCATTCGGCAGCAGGCTCTCCGAGGTATCGCTGAAGGGCATTGGCCTTCTGCACGCGGCATGGGAAGACGTCGAGTACGTGGGCGACGCCGCGCTTAAGGGCGCACAGATGGCCCTTCAGGATGAACAGAGGCTCAAGGCCGGGGAGATAGCGAAGAAGGCGAAGTACGTGCCGCTCTCTGGCAGCGCCCATTTTGAGCGCGAGTTCATAAGGAATATGGATTTCGGGATCTGACGATTGAGAATTTCGCAAGGAGGAGTTCTTTAGATGAAGAAAGTTCGCAGGGCAATAATAAGCGTTACCGACAAGACCGGCGTCGTCGAGTTCGCCAAAGAGCTGTCAACAGCGGGGGTGGAGATAATATCCACTGGCGGCACTGCCGAGATGATAAAGAACGCCGGCGTCCCGGTAATACCTATTTCCTCTTATACCGGATTCCCTGAGATGCTCGACGGCAGATTGAAGACCCTGCACCCAAAGATACACGGCGGCATACTCGGCATGAGGGAGAACGCCACGCACGCCAGGGAGATGGAGACGAACGGCATACTACCCATAGACATGGTCGTTGTGAACCTCTACGCCTTTGAGGACACCATAGCAAAGGGCTGCACGCTCGAGGACGCCATAGAGAACATCGACATCGGCGGGCCTACGATGATACGGGCCGCCGCCAAAAACCACAACGACGTAGCTGTCGTGGTGGACCCTGCCGACTACGGCAGGATAATAGCCGAGATGAAGGAGAAGAAGGGCAGCCTCTCCAAGCAGACCAGGTTCTCTCTGGCGAAGAAAGTATTTCAGCTCACTGCCCGATATGACGCCGCCATTTCCAACTACCTCGGGACGGTCGCCGATATCCCGGAGGCAGAGCCAATGAAGGCGT
>CAZDUP010000013.1:0-17417 GCA_964508625.1 uncultured Thermodesulfobacteriota bacterium | reverse complement strand
CATCGTCAGGCATCATAGGCAGAACAACCGTGGTCTTCCCTGCCGAGGAAATTAAGACCGTGAAGGCATCTGTTGAAAAAGGTCTTCAGATATTGAAGGAAAAATAGAACGATTCGAGGAATAAACGTGTTTGATTCATTAGATAAAGCAATGATTCTCGGTGCAATAGGTGCTTTTTTTGGTGCTATAGGAACGATTTTGGGAATCATAAATACTTGGAATTCCTTAAGTAAAAATCGTGTCCGCCTTAAAGTGACTCCAAAATTCGCTTATCCAGTAGGCCCTGGTTTCAATAATAAAATCAGACTTGTGTCTATCGAAGTTGTAAATTCGAGCTCTTTCGCAGTAACTATATCGGAGATAGGTTTTTTATTGCGTGACAAAAAAACGAGGTTGGCGTTTGTTCGACCTATTATTATTGATGGAGGCAATTTCCCAAGGCGCTTAGAACCAAGATCATCTTTTACCGTATATGCTGACCCCAATTCAGTAGCTATTGAAGGGCTTGCTCAAGTTGAGTGCGCCTACGCGAGCACCGATTGTGAAAAAACTCAGCGAGGTACAAGTGAAGCGCTTTCCATCTTAGTTTCCGAAGCCCAGGCTAAAATTTTAAACTCATTACAGGTCTCCGACTAAGCACCTTTTTATCAAACCGCGTTTGACCTAAATAAACCAGACCCCTCCCGTAAAGCATCCGTAAGGTATCCGCGAGCCGAATTATCGCAATTTTATATACTTACTTATCTCAACCCCCTACACTTTTGAAGACATCGAAACCGCCTTGACGGTCTTCTTTTTGGCTGATAGACTTGGCCTTATGCCGATTACTACCATAGAGCAGATAGAGGTAAAAAACGTACAGATAATAAACGAAAGGGGCGAGGCTGACGATGGCCTGATGCCGCCTTTCAAAGAAGAGGACTTCAGGCGCTTCTTCGAGGCAATCATCCTCTCGCGCACATTCAACCAGCGCGCCTTGTCCCTGCAGAGGGAGGGCAGGATTGGCACCTATGCCTCCATCTGGGGGCAGGAGGCCTCGGAGATAGGCTCTGCCCTTGCCTTTGAAAAAGAGGACTGGCTCTTCCCCACCTTCAGGGAATCCGGCATCTTTGTGGCAAGGGGCTACCCCATGTGGATGCTCTACCGCTACTGGGCAGGGGATGAGAGGGGCATGCAGATACCTCCTGAGTTCAACCTTTTCCCGATGAGCGTGCCGGTCGGCACCCAGATACCCCATGCAACCGGCGCGGCCTGGGCCATGAAGCTAAAGGGGCATAAAAAGGTCGCTGCAGTCTACTTCGGTGACGGCGGCTCGTCAAAGGGGGATTTCTACGAGGGGCTCAACTTTGCAGGGGTCAACAAGGTCCCGGCGGTCTTCATCTGCCAGAACAACCAGTGGGCCATATCAGTGCCGAGGTTGCGCCAGACAGCCGCAAAGACCATAGCGCAGAAGGCTGCGGCCTTCGGCTTCGAGGGCGTCCAGGTGGACGGCAATGACATAACGGCGGTCTACAAGGTCACGAAAGACGCTGTCGAGAAGGCGCGGAGCGGCGGAGGCCCGACACTGATAGAGTGTTTTACCTACAGGCTCGACGACCATACCACGGCAGACGACGCGTCGAGGTACAGGACTGACGAGGAGGTCGAGGCCTGGAAGGCAAAGGAGCCTCTTGTAAGGCTCCGCCTCTATATGGAGAAGAAGGGCTGGTGGACAAAGGAGTATGAGGACGGGTACGCGAAGAAGGCGAAGGAGCTGGTCGATTCAGAGATAAAGAAGGCCGAGGCCTATACGCCGCCTCACCCGGCTGACATCATAAAATACACATACGCAGAGCTCACGCCCCGCCAGAGAAGAGAGCTCAAGGAGTTCGGATGGCAAAGCTGAACCTGGTGCAGGCCATAAACCAGGCCCTTAGCCAGGAGATGGAGCGTGACAGGGACGTCATCATATTGGGCGAGGACGTTGCAAAGGACGGCGGCGTCTTCAGGGTGACGCAGGGCCTCCTGGAGAAGTTCGGCCCTGAGCGCGTCATCGACACGCCTCTGGCAGAGCTGGGCATAATAGGCACTGCCGTGGGCCTTTCTGCCTACGGCATGAAGCCGGTTGCCGAGATACAGTTCATGGGATTCACTTACGCGGGATTGGAGCAGCTCTTCTCGCACGCAAGCCGCGTGAGATCGCGCTCAAGGGGCAGGTTTTCATGCCCAATGGTCGTGCGCACGCCCTACGGCATAGGCATAAAGCCGCCCGAGCTCCATTCCGAATCGTCAGAGTCGCTATTCTGCCACATGCCGGGCATAAAGGTCGTCATACCGTCCAACCCGTATAGCGCAAAAGGCCTCCTCATATCAGCCATAAGGGACCCTGACCCGGTCGTCTTTCTCGAGGCCTCTCGCCTGTACAGGTCTATAAAGTCCGAGGTGCCTGAGGAGGAGTATACAGTACCTCTCGGCAAGGCAGCCATATATCAGGAAGGCAATGAGATAACGGTCGTCTCATGGGGAACCATGCTCCACAGGGCTGCCGAGGCCTCAGAGGACTTTGACTGCGAGATAATAGACCTCCAGACCCTCCGTCCATTTGACGAGGAGGCGGTAATAAACTCCGTGAAGAAGACCGGAAGGCTCGTCATAGTCCACGAGGCGCCCCGGATATTGGGCTTTGGCGCAGAGGTCGCGGCACTGGTGGCTGAAGAGGCATTCGAATATCTGAAGGCCCCTGTCATAAGGGTGACCGCGCCTGATGCCGTCATCCCGATGGCAAGGCTCGAGGACCATTATATGCCCTCGCAGGAGCGGATAAAGAAGGCGTATGAGAAGGTAATGCAGTACTGAAGCATCTCTTCAATCCACGCCAATACCCCATTCCTTTCAGGAGACTACGATGGAGTTCGATTTCAAGCTGCCCGACCTGGGAGAAGGCATCACTGAAGGCGAGGTCGTAAAGTGGCGCGTAAAAGAGGGCGACCGCGTTGAAGAGCACCAGGTCGTTGTAGAGGTCGAGACCGACAAGGCCATCGTCGAGGTGCCGTCCCCGAGGGCTGGCACGGTAAAGAGGATAAACAAGGGAGAGGGCCAGTCCGTTAGCGTCGGAGAGGCCCTGATGACAGTAGAGACAGAGGGGGCTGCTGCCGAGGCCGCGCCGGAGAAAAAGGCCGAGGAGGAGAAGAGGGCGAGGCCGCCTTCAGTCTCGGTAGTGGGCGCGCTGCCTGAGAAGGAAGAGGTGACAGCCGCGCCAAAGGCAAGGGCGCTCGCGAAAAAGCTCGGCATTGACTTGGCGAAGGTCGCGGGCACTGGCCCAGGCGGCATGGTTACAGAGGCTGACGTAAAGGCAGCCTCTGTTGGCAAGGCAGCACCTGCTCCTCCCAAGCCTGCCGAAGCCCCTGCCGCAGCGCCGCCCGCAGCCCAGCCAGAGGAGAAGGCCGCGGAAGCCAGACCTGCCGGACAGGACAAGTACGGCGAGATAGAGAGGATACCCATAAGGGGCGTAAGGAAGGCCATTGCCAAGAACCTCATGGCCAGCCAGAAGACTGCCGCCTTTGTCACGGGCATGGACGACGCGGACGTGACAGAGCTGTGGGCTCTGCGTAAGCGTGAGGCAAAGGTCGCGAAGGAAAAGGGCATTCACCTCACTTTCCTTCCCTTTTTCATGAAGGCTGCTCAGCATGCGCTTGCCGCTTATCCATCCGTCAACGCATCGGTCGATGAGAAGGCAGAAGAGATAGTCGTAAAGAAGTACTACAACATAGGCGTTGCAGTGGATACGCCAGAGGGACTCATGGTCTCGGTCGTGAAGAACGTCGAGAAGAAGACCATACTCGACCTCGCGGCGGAATTGCAGGAGCTTTCAGTCAAGGCAAGGGACAGGAAGATAACTCTCGAGGAGTTGAAGGGCTCGACCTTCACAATAAGCAACTACGGCACATTCGGCGGTACCTACGCCACACCCATAATCAATTTTCCCAACATAGCCATACTCGGCACAGGCAAGATAGGCGACAGGCCCTGGGTAGTTGACGGGTCCATAGCCGTGCGTAAGATACTCCCCATATCCTTCACCTTTGACCACAGGATTATAGACGGCGCAGACGCGGCGAGGTTCGTGAACAAGGTCATCTCCTACCTCGAGGACCCGGGCAGGATATTCATCGAGAGCGCTTAAGGAGCCTTTGGCCAAGTATCGCGAGCGCAAAGAGTATGATGGGCGCGTAGGTGAGCGTGTTCCTGTGTATGCCGGTCGCGTCCATCACTGTCGTTACCTCGAGCGTGAGATAGACGAAGATGAACATTGCCATGACCGAGAATATGATGATGTAGAGGAATTTGAGGTCTGACCTTAGTATCTCTTTCATTCCCAATATCAGAGAGACTGCCAGCGCCGGGAACAAAAGATTAAAGTTGGCGGTGAGCATCCATTCCTTCAGGCCCTTTCCAATGACCTCCCAATGAATGCCCTTTGGCGCGTCCTCTGAGTAGAGCGGGTCGCTCAGCCAGTTGAACTCTGAGCCGCCGAGGCCGTGGCCAAAGCCCAGGCCCATCGTGAGCTTCGCAACAAACCACGGAAGAGCGAGTATCATGACAGGCAGGGCAAGGCAGGCAAGCTCTTTAAGGAAACCCGTTTTGTTCGCCTTGCCGAACCTCGCCAGAATGAAGGCGAAACCGATAGCGACCACAAAGAAGAGCCCCTCGTTTTTTGTAAGCACTCCAAAGCCCAGAAGAGTTCCGGCAAAGACAAGCAGCCCCTTTCTCTCAGTGCTCAAAAACCTCCAGAAGCAGATGACAGCGGCAAGGGCGTAGAAAGAGAGCGGCAGGTCAGCATAGCCTTCCTGGCCGTGATAGGTCAGTATCGGCATAGCTGAAAGCAGGTACGTAGCAATGAGCGCAACTTTTTTGCCTGCCTCGTCTTTTACGGCATAATAGAAGACGGCGAGCATGGAGAGGAAATAAAAAGGCGCGTATATCTTTGCGAGCGCCTCGTCGAATCTTCCGAGCCAGAGAGCGCTCCAGACCTGCATGAAGGTCGCATGGAGCGGATGGCCGAGGAACGGCCTGTAGCCCTTTCCAAAGAAGTGCTCGCTGGAGCTGTCCAGCAGAAGTCCTTTCTGGTAGAAAAAGAGCTTGGCTCCTACAGACCAGTTGGTCCAGGTGTCCCATGAATAGAGGGGCCTGTGTGTCGCCTCGAAGAAGACGAAGAGGAGCTTGAAGGCAATGAGTAGAACGAGAACAACGGATATTGCCTTCCAGAGAATGCTGCTCTTTTCCCCTGTGCAGGCGCATTTGCAAGCCAATGAAGAGAACTTGAGCCTCCAGGCGAGCAGGCCTGAGGCGATGACGTGCGCGGCTATGAAAGGCGCAAGGCTGAACGGAAGTCGAACGAAGCCGAAGATTAGAAAGAGGTATGAGACGATGCCCATGCCCAGCCCAAAGCCCAGGGAGAGGAGCGCGGCAAGGCCAAATCCGGTATTGAAGCGGGCGGCGAATAGCGCGCCTGCTATGGACGGCAGGGCTATCGCTGATATGAGATAAAGGGCATCCATTATCTGATGACCTCGAATAGGGCTGCCGCTTCACCATATTTCGCGTATGGCCGCACCCTGTAGGGCAGTCTTTCACCTGCCATGCTGAGCGTCCCCGTTGTCTCGTCGAATTCAAGCCCCTCTGTTCCGTAGACCCAGACTATGTCAGGGTCGCGGGAGGTGATGAGCGGAAGCGCATGATAGGCCACAAGCGTCTCGAGCGGGTTTCCCTTTACCCTGAACGCAGCCGATATCTTCATGTCAGGCGGCACGGTTGACCTCAGATACGTGGTGAAGTCGATGAAGTCGTCCATGTCCCTGTTGTTGGCCTCTTTTATCCTTTCGGCCTCGTCCTTTCCGTAGAGGCCGGTAAACTCATGACCCAGTATATGCGCCCAGTTGTAGTCCATCCTAAGCGCAAGGGCTATCCAGCCCGCGACAAGAGAGCCGAGGACTATCTTGACCACAGCGTTTGCAGTAAGAGTCCTTTTCCTCAAGTAGCCAGCCAGTATCAGGATGAACGCGGCGGAGAGCGAAAGGAGAAAGATGATGAGGGGAAGGGGAGTACCGGCAACAGCCGGTGTGGTCACGTAGCTTATGGTCCAGGTATCGATGAAGTCAGGCTCCCAGAGCATACCCCAGTAGATTTCAGCCCGCTCCAGGAAAGATGGGTCAAAGAGGCGGATGGATGCGACCCTCGCTTCGATCTGCCTTGAACCGGTGATTGAGAAGGCAATGCCTTCTATGACATCAGTTGGGCCTATGATGTCCCCTATGTAGACGTCGTGCTCCCTCGGCTTTTCCGAAAGGTCATGGCTGCCCCTGAGCCTGAACCTCTTGTAGACCATCCTGCCGTCGGCGAGGCCAAAGATGATGAAGCCGTAGTTGTCGTTCCAGGTGATAAGCTTGACGGATGCGAAGCCCGCTGGGCTCAAGCCCAGGCCCGAAGAAGAGGCTATGCGAGCTGTCTTGATGCCGCTTACGCTGAGCGTGCCGTTGTCGAGAGCGGCTTTTGTCGTAGTCTCCTGCGGGGCCCAGCTGCCAAGCTCCGCTGCCCTGAACTCGACAGCGCCTGAACAGATGCCTTCAGCACAGAGGCAGAGTAAGAAAAAGATGGCCGCGAATAGGCCGTATTTGCGTGGTCTGCTCATATATGGGTCTGTTCGGCTATTTTATGGGATTATGAACAACGAGGTCAACAGGGAATAAAAAAGCCCGCCAGAGGCGGGCTTTTCATTATGGGTTGGACTTGGTTCAGCTCGCGGCCTCTTTCTGCACCTGTTCGAGATTTACCCTGTCGAGGCGCTTCTGGCAGATTGCCCAGTTTATGTTCTTGAAGAAGGCATCGATGTAGGGAGCCCTCTTTGCGCCGTAGTCAAGGAAGTAGGCGTGCTCATATACGTCCATGATGAGTATGGGGATGACGTTTATCGGCACCTTCTCGTTGTGGGCGTCAAGGCAGTAGTTGTGGAGCTTGCCGTCGTAGATGGACAGCGCGAGCACGACCCAGCCCCTGCAGGACATGCCGCAGGCCTTGAACTCCTCTGCCCACTTGTCGAACGAGCCCCATTCACGCGCTATGAGGTCGGAGAGCTTGCCGCTCGGCTTGCCGCCCTTGCCAGTGAGGTTCTCGAAGTAATACTCGTGGAGCACGACCGCGTTCATTGCAAAGGTCTCCTCTATCTTCACGGCCCTCCAGTCCGAGAATACCTGGTTGGCGGTGGCGAGGTCGGTCTTTTTCTGCCGCTCGTCTATCTCATTGAGTTTATTTATATATCCGGCGTAGAGTATGTCCCTGTGATTGGATATCTGGGCCTCTGAGAGGCCTTCGGGCTTGAGGTCGAACTTTTTGGGCTGGTGCTGTGGCATGGTATTCCTCCTTATCTGCTTATTGCCTTGATTGACGGACTGCGGGCATAAAAATCCTGCACTGCCTGAGAATCCTTAGCTTAATTAAACCAGCAAATAAAAAAGTGTCAAGGGAGGCTCAGACGAACCTGTTGAGTATTATGTTCAGGATGCTTATGACAATGGCACCAACGACAGCCGAAAGAAAGCTCGCCACCTCAAAGCCGCTTATGGCATAGCCCACGAACCAGAGGATGAAGCCGTTCAATATGAAGGTGAAAAGGCCTAATGTGAGGATATTTATGGGCAGGGTGAAGAGTATGAGTATTGGTTTTACAATGAGATTAAGCACACCCAGGAGCACAGCCGCCTTTATGGCCGGGCCGTAGCCTTCGACATTGACGCCGGGCACGAGATATGCGGCGAGGAAGATGCCTGCTATGAGGATTATAAGGCGGAGGATGATGTTTATCACGGCTGCTCCTCTTTGAACAGTATCCGCACCATGCATTCGTGAACGAGGCCGTTAGAGGCAAGGCACTCCTTGCCGTAGATCGAGAATGGGCCGCCCTTGAAGTCCGTGAGCTTCCCGCCCGCCTCGCTCGCTATGAGCGCGCCTGCCGCAACGTCCCAGGGCCTGAGCTTCATCTCCCAGTAGCCGTCGAACCTGCCAGCCGCGGTATAGCAAAGGTCCAGGGCTGCGGAGCCTGCCCGCCTTATGGCCTGGGCCTTCACTGAGAAGGCGGTGAAGTGGTCTATGTTGTTCTCTTTTGATGAGCGCAGGTCATATGGGAACCCCGTGGCAAGGAGGCTCCTGTCAAGGGAATCGGTTGCCGATACCCGTATCCTCTCGTTATTGAGAAAGGCGCCGCTGCCCTCCTCTGCGACGAAGAGGTCGTCCATCATGGGGTCGTAGACCACGCCGAGGGTTACCCTGCCATGCTCCTCGAATGCGATGGAGACGCAGAAGAAAGGGAAGGCGTGAGAGAAGTTGGTCGTGCCGTCGAGCGGGTCGACGACCCATTTATAGGGCGAATCCTTGACCTTCTCGGCGCTCTCTTCAGCCAGTATGCCGTGGCCGGGAAAGGCCCGCTCTATCTCGCCCTTGATGAAGTCCTCTGAGAGCCGGTCTACCTCTGTCACGAGGTCTATCGCGCCCTTGAACTCGACGCTTTTCTTCCTGCCGAGGTTCTCCTTCAATATGCCGCCTGCCTTCCTGGCGGCCTCTATTGCCAGCTTTCTTATCTCAGTCCTCATCTATCGCCTTTGAGCCGTTAATGATACAGGATTGAAGCCTGTTACGCCATGCCTTTGAGGATGGATTCATGGATGTGGCCGTTGCTCGCCACGCACTGTTTGGATTCCATCGTAAAGGAGCCGCCCTTGAGGTCGGTTATCATGCCGCCCGCTTCGTTCAGGATGAGGCTTCCGGCCGCAGCGTCCCATGAATGGAACCTGTAGTTCCAGTATCCGTCCAGCCTGCCGCTGGCAACATAGCATAGCTCAAGCGCGGCTGAGCCGATGGTCCGGAGCGCCCTTGACCTGCCGGAGAGCGCGGCGAAGCTCTTGAATACGTCCGCGCCGGGTGAGGCCATTGCCCTCGGGAAGTCAAAGGCGATTATGCTGTTGTGCATCTCTCCCGTGTCCGAGACCTTGAGTCGTACGCCGTTAAGATGCGCGCCCCTGCCGGGTTTTGCGGTAAATAGCTCATCGCGCATCGGGTCGAAGATAACGCCGAATGTGATAACTCCGTTCTCCTCAAAACCAATGGAAACAGAAAAATGCGGGAAGGCATGCGAATAGTTGGTCGTGCCGTCGAGAGGGTCTATTATCCATCTTTTATCCCCATGCCTCTTTTCCTCCGGGCTCTCTTCAGAGAGTATCCCGTGGTCAGGGAATGCGCCCCATATCTCTTCCTTTATGAGCCTGTCAGCCGCAAGGTCGAGCTCCGTGACTATGCCCTCGTCACCCTTTGAGGAGACCTTGCCCGGAGAGCCGAAGCGCTCTTTGAGAAGGCCTCCGGCCTTCTTGGCGGCCCTGACAGCTACCTCTTCTACTCCCACGCGACCCCCTGGGCAGAAAAAAGTGAGCCCGGGGAATACCCGGGCCAACCCATCAAATCTTCTCGTTTTTCTTAGCAGTTCGGGCAGGACGAGCAGTCAGGCTTGTCTTTCTTTTCCTTCTTGGTCTCGGTCGAAGCCGGGGCCGCGGCATAGTCGGTCTTGTACCAGCCAGAGCCCTTCAGATGGAAGGCCGATGAGGATATCTTCTTTTCAACCTTGCCTGAGCAGTGGATGCACTTTTTTACCGGCTCGTCCGAGAACTTCTGCAGGACCTCGAACTCCTTGCCGCATTTCTGGCAGACATATTCATAGATAGGCATATTTCCTCAGACCTCCGCGAAAACTTCTCTTTTCCTAATATATTGTAGGTACATGGCAGGAGATTGTCAATTCTAAAAGAAGGGGTCCGGGCCCGCGCCTGGTTAAAAAAAGAGTGGCTAAGCAGTTGATTTTGTGCGAGAATAGGGCTCTTACGGCGGCCACTCATTGATTTTTTCCGCTCGCCCCGCACCCGCATAAGGCTATTGTTTCTTTCATGATACCCGAAGAACCGCAAAAGAAGAGAAGCCTCAGAAACTCCATCAAGGACGGTGTCTTCGCGTCCATGATGAACGGCTTCACAGTAGATTACTTCACACCCTTTCTCCTCGTCCTGGGCGGGACCGTCAAGCACGTCGGCATCCTGAGCGCGCTGCCGCACCTCTTCGCCTCGATAATACAGTTGAAGAGCCCGGACATCTCCGAGAAGCTCCGTTCCCGCAAAAAGGTCATTGGCATATTCATCATTCTCCAGGCCCTGATGCTCCTGCCCATGATGGCGACCTTTGCAATGGGGAGCTACCGCGTCGCGGTCTTCATAGCCTTTGTCACGCTCTTCACCGCATGCGGCGCGTTCATACTGCCCGCGTGGGGCAGCCTCATGACCGACATAGTGGACGAGGAGAGGAGGGGCGAGTATTTCGGCTGGAGGAGCAGGGTACTGGGGATTGTCGTCATAATCTCGACCTTTGCCGCAGGGTTCATCCTGCACCAGGCAGAGAAGATAAACGCCCTCATGGGCTTTGGCGCGATATTCGGCCTTGCGTTCGTCTTCAGGCTAGTCTCATGGCGATACATGATGAAGATGCACGAGCCGGCATTGAACCACAGGGAAGAGGACTACTTCTCGTTCAAGGACTTCATCTCGCGCATGCATGCGAGCAACTTCGCGAAGTTCGTGGTCTTCGTCGCTGCCACCAAGTTCTCCGTGAACATAGCCTCGCCCTTCTTCGCGGTCTTCATGCTGCGCGACTTGAAATTCGATTACCTGACCTATACCTTCATCAACCTCGCGGCCGCGCTCACCGCCATACTCGTTCACAGGAGCTGGGGTGTTCATTCGGACAGGGCAGGGAACCTGAAGGTGCTGAGGATAACCTCTTACCTTGTCTCCTTCATACCGCTACTGTGGCTCATAAACCAGAACCCGGTATACCTCTTCCTTGTCCAGGCGTTCTCCGGATTTGCGTGGGCAGGGTTCAACCTCTCTGCGTCGAACTTCATATACGACGCCTCATCACCCGGAAAAAGGGCGCGCTGCATCGCCTACTTCAACGCCTTCACCGGGGTGGCGCTCTTTTTGGGCGCTATCACAGGCGGCTTCCTGGCGCAGAGGATGCCTGCGTGGTTCTTCGAGTTCCCGCTGATGAACATCATCCTCATCTCGGCCCTGATGAGGTTCGCCATCGCCTTTGCCGTGCCTTTCAAGTTGAAGGAAGTGAGGAAGGTAGAGAAGGTGAGGACAAGGGAGCTTGTGATGAGGGTCCTGTCATTAAAGACCGCGCCGGAGCGCAAGGCCGGGTATGTAGTGGAAAAAGAGCCTACTTGATGAGATACGACCCCAGGGTCTCTCTCGTGCCTTCAAATGTCGCTATGGTCCTCGCGCTCCATTCGGGGCGCACTTTATATCCCTTTATATCTTTATAGCACTCGTCTACTGCCGCTCTCAGCACGCCTGTCATTGCAGATACGTAGGTCTTTGTCCGCTGCCTGCCCTCTATCTTCAACGCTGCCACGCCCGCGTCCATGAGGCCGGGCAGGACTTCGAGTATATTCAATGACTCCGGCTCCTCAAAGGCATAGGCATACTCGCCGTCAGGCCGGATGTAGCGCCCCTTGCAGCAGGTGGGGTAGGGGGAGGACTCGTCCCTGCCAAGCCTGTTTAGCGTGACGTTATTGAGGGTTATTGACATGCCGCCGTCAGGGTTAGATACAAAGCGAACGAAGCGCGAAGGCGAGCAGGCGCCCTCTGTATTGGTAGACGCGCCCGTGACGTATGACGAGAGATAGCAGCGGCCCTCGATATTGATGCAAAGCCCTCCAAGCGCGAAGACCTCTATCTCAACGTCCGTATGTTCCGTGATCTCCTTCATCTCTGCAATGGTCAGCACGCGCGGCAGCACCACACGCTTTATGCCGAAGTGCTTTTTATAGAAGTTTATGGACTCGTAGTTGGAAGAGCCCGCCTGTGTAGAGAGGTGCAGGTTGGCATCAGGGTAGCGCTCACGTGCGTAGCGGAGCACGCCTATGTTGGCTATTATGACCGCGTCAGCGCCTAGCTCCATTGCGCTGTCAACTGCATTGTACCACTTTGGGAAGGTGTCGCCCTGGGGGAAGGTATTTATGGCTACGAAGAACTTTCTCTTCTTCGACCTTATGTGCTTTATGCCTTCCGCGAGCTCGGCCGGGGTGAAGTTGAGCCCCTCGAAGTTCCTCGCGTTGGTTGCGTCGTTGAAGCCGAGGTAGACGGCGTCTGCGCCGCTGTCGATAGCGGCCTTCAATGAGGCGAGGTTCCCTGCCGGGGATATGACTTCGGGCTTGGTCATATGAAGATCAGAATTGTTCAGTCTGATTAGCGGCGAATAAGGGAGGATTCTTACCCTCCCCTTATTCCCCTCCCGTCAAGGGAGGGGAGGCATGCATGCCTGAGGCTCAGAACGGCACGTCGTCTATGTCAGAGGGCGGTATCTCGTCTGCCGATATGTCCGAGGCTGATGCGCCCGCGCCGGATTCAGACCCCCTGGAGCCCAGCATCTGCATGCTGTTCGCGACTATCTCGGTAGTATACTTCTTATTTCCGTCCTTGTCTTCCCAGCTCCGGGTCTGGATCTTGCCCTCTATGTATACCTGCTTGCCCTTTGAAAGGTACTCCCCGCATATCTCGGCAAGCTTGTTGAAGGCAACGACCCTGTGCCATTCGGTCTTGGTCTGTTTGTTGCCCTCTTTATCCTTATAGCTCTCAGAGGTCGCCAGCTTGAAGTTGGCCACGGCCATGCCGCCGGGCGTATAGCGCATCTCCGGGTCTGCCCCGAGATTGCCGACCAGTATGACCTTGTTTACGCCTGCCATGGGAATTCTCCTTTCAGTCTTCTTCGGCGGCCATTATAACCACGCTGCCATGCCCGTTGCAAGGCATACTTTCCCGTCAATTGCCCTGGAGCTCCCCCATGTGCCCGGCTGCTGAGCTGTCGCCGAGCTCGATGGCCTTTCTGAGGCTCATGTAGGCGTTTTCCCTGTCGCCTGCCTCAGCATAGGCGAGCCCGAGCCGGGTATAGGACGCGCCGTCAACAGGCTCGAGCAGGGCCGCCGTACGCAGGTCGGCTATTGCCAGGCTGTGCGCGCCCCTGGCCATATGGGCAGATGCCCTGTTCTGGTAGGCGACCTTGTTCCCGTAATCGATGGAAAGGGCCATCGAGAAATCGTCTATTGCCTCGGCCATCATGCCGAGGCTGCCATAGGCTATGCCTCTGTGCAGATAGGCGTCAAGGAGATACCTCTTCTCAGGCCTCAGGCCGATGCCCTTTGTGAGGTCTGCAATGGCCTCGTTGTAATTGCCGAGGTTCGCATGGACAACGCCCCGGCCAACGTACCCGTCTCCATATTCAGGGAATACCGCAATCTCCTGGCTCCAGAGCGAGAGTGTGTCCTTCCATACGGCTGATTGTCTGATGCTATGAAAGGAGAGCAGGGCCGATATGGCGAGAAGCCCGGCGAATACAGGGACAAAGGCCTTTGTCCGCCTCTGGACGAGCCAGCCCAGTCCGGCTGCTGCAATGAGCACGAGGCCCATTGACGGAAGATAGGTGTACCTGTCAGCAGCTGCCTGCTTTCCGACCTGGATGATGCCGATGACCGGCAGCAGCGTTATCACGTAATATGCCCATGCAGAGAATAGAGCCCTGCTCTTTTTCATGGCGATGACAGACAGGGCTGTTATCGCCAGTATTGCTGCAACGTAGATGGCAAAGCGCAGTTGAGAGAGGTCATTGAGGTCGATGAGATAGAGCGGCGCGAGGTCAACCGGCCAGATGGTCTTGTATAGGTAGAAGAGGATGCCCCTTGCAGAAATATAGAGCCTTGTAAAAAGAGGCATGGATTCCAGAGAGGCCAGTGAGCTGCCGCTCTGCGACCAGATTGAGACAAGGCCTGCCGCAAGGCTCAGGGCAAAGAACGGGAGTTTTTCGATGAGTATCCTCTTTATCTCCGCGCCTGCCCTCTTGAGAGGATAGAAGTCCATTATGATGAGTACCAGCGGCATGGTGACGGTCATTGCCTTTGACAGGAGCGAGAGGACGAAGAAAAGGAGCGTTAAGATATACCAGCCGGGCTTCAATGCCTTTGAGTAGCTTACATAGGCATGGAGGCCCAGGAGAAAGAAGAAGGCATTGAGAACATCCTTTCTTTCAGTTGCCCAGGCCACTGATTCGACGTGCGTCGGGTGTATGCCGAAGAGGAGACCTGTTGAGAGGGCGATTAGAAAGATGCCCTTTGGGGATATAGCTTCATCCATCCCCTTTGCGAACCGAACGCCGAGAAGGGCCAAAAGGAATGTGTTGAGCGTATGGAGTATGGAGTTGGTGAGGTGAAAGCCGAAGGGGTTTAATCCCCAGAGAGAGTAGTCGATGGCAAAGGACAGGAGCGTGAGCGGCAGCCATGTGCCTCCGACTATAGCCTTAAATGCCCATTCAAGGTCGAAGCCGCGTATGTTCGGGTTGCCGTAGATATATACCGGGTCATCCCAGAGCACAAAGCCGTTGTTGAGGGAAGGCATGTAGACCAAGAAGGCTGCAAGGGCGGCAATGAGGGCGGCAGATATTACGGTGGCCTTTGGGAAGTGTCTCTGCATGGGATTGCTTTCGATGGCCAGTTCAGTTTCCTTCGAGCACCCTGAGGTGCTCGAAAGCAGCGTTGTCCCCGAGCTCCACGGCCTTCCGGAGGCTCACGTACGCGCTCTCCCTGTCGCCTGCCTGCACGTAGGCAAGGCCGAGTTCGGTATATGACGCGCCGTCAACAGGTTCGAGCGATGCGGCCTTCTGAAAGTCGGCTATGGCCTTCCAGTACGCGCCCTGCTGCATGTACGAGGCGGCCCTGTTCTGGTAGGTGATCTTGCTCGTCGGGTAGATGAAAAGGGCCTGGGTGAAGTCAGCTATTGCCTCAGGCACCTTCCCCACGTTTCCGTAGGCTATGCCCCGGTGAGAGTAGCCGTCAAAGAGCACCTGCCTGACGGGCTTCAGTTCTATGCCCCTTGTGAGGTCATCTATGCCTTCGTTGAACCTGCCGAGCTGGACGTAAGTCATGCCCCTGTGCACATAGCCGTCGCCGAGCTCAGGATATGCCCTTATCTCCTGGGTCCAGAGCGAGATGGTGTCCTTCCATGCTGCTGCCTGTTTAACGGTAAGAACGGATAGGACGGCAGATATGGCGATGAGTCCGGCAAATGCGGGTGCAAAGGCCTTTTCCCGCCGCTGGACGAGCCAGTAGAGTCCGGCGCCGGCAAGGAGCACCAGGCCCATTGACGGCAGATAGGTGTACCTGTCAGCAGCTGCCTGCTTTCCGACCTGGATGATGCCTATTACCGGCAGAAGGGTGATCACATAGTAGGCCCATGCGCTAAGTACCGCTCTGGTCTTTTTAACCATCAATACCGCAACGGCGGTGATTACGAGCAGGCCGATAACGTACATGATAAAGGGAGCGTTAAGCCCCATCCTGAAGTTCATGGGGTACAACGGCGCGAGGTCAGCCGGCCAGAGGGTCTTGTAGATGTAGAAGAGCACGCCGCGCACTGCCACAAAGAGCCTGGCAAAGAGCGGCATGTCATCGACGGTCGAGAGGGAGTGGGCGCTCTGCGACCAGATTGAGACAAGGCCTGCCGCAAGGCTCAGGGCAAAGAACGGGAGTTTTTCGATGAGTATCCTCTTTATCTCCGCGCCTGCCCTCTTGAGAGGATAGAAGTCCATTATGATGAGTACCAGCGGCATGGTGACGGTCATTGCCTTTGACAGGAGCGAGAGGACGAAGAAAAGGAGCGTTAAGATATACCAGCCGGGCTTCAATGCCTTTGAGTAGCTTACATAGGCATGGAGGCCCAGGAGAAAGAAGAAGGCATTGAGAACATCCTTTCTTTCAGTTGCCCAGGCCACTGATTCGACGTGCGTCGGGTGTATGCCGAAGAGGAGACCTGTTGAGAGGGCGATTAGAAAGATGCCCTTTGGGGATATAGCTTCATCCATCCCCTTTGCGAACCGAACGCCGAGAAGGGCCAAAAGGAATGTGTTGAGCGTATGGAGTACGGAGTTGGTGAGGTGAAAGCCGAAGGGGTTTAATCCCCAGAGAGAGTAGTCAATGGCAAAGGACAGGAGCGTGAGCGGCAGCCATGTGCTGCCTACAAAGGCTGTAAAGGCCCATCTGATATCGATGCTCTTTATGTTCGGGTTGCCGTAGATATACTCCGGGTCGTCCCAGGCCACAAAGCCGTTATTGAGGGAAGGTATGTAGACGCAAAAGGCTGCAAGGGCCGAGATTACGGCTGCAGCGAGGACGAGTTTTTTAGCTGGAGTGAGCTCTGGCATTTCCGGTCAGACGAGAGGCCTTATGCTCGTTTCAAAAGGGCCATTTTTTTCTGCTATTTTCCGGTATTGCGTGATATATTGTCAAGATAAATAAGGCCTTGGAGAGATTCTGACGCCGGGCTTCCGGCAACTGACCCCTATGACATTCGTAAGGACGCTCGCGGTATGGCTTTTAGGCCTGCCAATAACTATTGCCCTTTTTGCAGTCGTTCTCCTGACCCTTCCCTTTGAAAGGCAGGGCAGGGCGATCCATTCGATAGGCTCCTTCTGGTCGAGGATACTCCTGGCCCTTGCCGGTATACGGGTAGAGCTCAAGGGAATGGACAATATCCCAAGGGGCGTGCCGGTCGTGCTCCTCTCCAACCATCAGGGAGCATTCGACATACCGGCCCTTCAGGCCTTTTTGCCGCTCCAGTTCCGCTGGGTCGCGAAAAAGAGCCTCTTCAAGATACCGATCATAGGCTGGTCCATGAGCCTCGCGCGCTATATCGCTATCGAGAGGGAGAACCCGCAGGAGGCCATGAAGAGCATGGAAGAGGCCTCCGAGAGGATACGGAATGGTACGTCCGTACTCGTATTCCCCGAGGGCACGAGGTCGACTACAGGCGAGCTGCTGCCCTTCAAGCGCGGGGCTTTCATGCTCGCAACGAAGAGCGGGGCATTGATCGTGCCGGTTGCCATCAGTGGTACTTCAGGGATAATGAAAAAGGGCGGCTTTCTCATACGCCCCTCGAAAGTGACCATATCGGTCGGCAAGCCCATAGCTCCGGGCGAATCCGGCGAAAAGGACCTCCGTAACATGACGAAAAAGGCCATAGAAGCCCTTTTCAACGAGGGCATGAGGGCTGGCGCGTGAGCGTGGAGGATAAGCCTATAGAGAGCCTGAAGATAATACCGCTCGGCGGTCTCGGCGAAATAGGCCTCAACATGATGGCAATGGAGTACGGAGACTTCATCATAGTCATCGACTGCGGCCTCATGTTCCCCGAAGACTACATGCTTGGCATCGACATCGTCATCCCGGACATCTCGTACCTCGTGAAAAACCGCGACAAGGTGCGCGCCTTCGTCATAACCCACGGACATGAGGACCACACCGG
>CAZDUP010000012.1:0-18160 GCA_964508625.1 uncultured Thermodesulfobacteriota bacterium | reverse complement strand
ATACCCCAGCATCAGCGCGCCGATGGCGAGAAACAATATATCAGGGAAGAAGGCCGCGATAAGGGGCGGCAGCATCTGGCTCTGGCCCAGAGACCTTGTAAGGGCGTAGACGCCCCAGTAGCTGAAGGCGATGATGATGCTCAAGCCCACTCCTGCGGCGATGCCGCTGAACCGGCCAGTCTTGAGGGCAAAGGGTATGCCCACGAGCACCATAATGAAGTTGACGAGCGGAAAGGTGAGCTTGCTCCAGAGGTCTATCTTGTACTTGGAAGCCTCGTAGCCCTCTTCCTCCAGGTCGTTCACGTATTCTCTCAAGTCGTTGAAACTCATGTTCTGCTGGAAGTTCTCCAGGTTCACAAGCTCATCAGGCTCTGAAAGCCCGGTGAGGGTAAGGCCTGTGCGCGCGTCCATGTGCGCCTCGCCCTCCTGTGTGAATGTCCACACGGCAGCTTCCTCTGCTATCCATCGCTCATCCTGCCATACCGCCTGCCTCGAATGTATCCTGCTCGTGAGCCTGAATGGCTTCTCTATAATGAAGTAGGTTATACCGTTCAAGGTGTTGCGGGTGAAGTCAACGTGCTTTACGTTCAATATGCCTGAGTCCGTCTTGACCCAGAGGCCTTCCCTACCAAAGGTGCCCTCCTGCGCCCCGAGCCATTTTGACCTCAGGACGTCGGCCTTTTTCATGGCAGCAGGGGAGACGTACTCGTTCATGAGAATGACGCCTGCTGATATGACGAGCCCGGCGGTGAGGAGCGGCGTCACGGCCTTCAATAGCCTCACGCCGCCGGCCTTCATGGCGGTTACCTCGTTGTGCTTGGCGAAGATGCCGAGCGAGACGAGCGTCGCGACGAGGATGACCACAGGGAGTATCTGCCCCACTATGAAAGGCACCTTGTAGAGGAAGAGAGAGAATGCGGCGAAGAAGGGCACCTGGTGCTTTATGAGGTTGTCCATGTTCTCGAAGATGTCCACCGTGATGAATACCACGAGAAAGCCAGCCGTGGCTATGGCGAGGAGCTTCAGGAACTCGGAGAGTATGTATTTCTGGAGCGTCTTCATCTCTTCTTTCTCTTGATGCCAGAGAACGGGATCGCGGGCTTGTCTGCCGCGGTCCTCGCGAATATGAATATGCCAGCGGCCATGAACACGATGTCAGAGGCCCATACCGCGAATATCGGGTGGAGAGGGCCGTTCTCGCCCATGGCCTCGAACGCGGTGGAGAGCACGTAGTAGACGAGCACGACCCCGATGGCAACCGAAAAGCCGGTAAAGCGCGCGGCCCTTATGCGCTGGAGGCCGAGGGGAACGCCCATGATGCCGAAGACAAAGACCGACGCCGGGAGCGCGAACCTCTTGTGCAGGTCGATGACAAAGGGCGAGCTGTCCTCTCCGCGAGCCTCGGTGTCCTTTATCTTCTGCCTGAGCTCTCCGCCGGAGAGCTCCCTGTTCTTCCTCTCCTGGAGGGAGAGGGGCTGGGCCGAGAGGCCGAGCTCGAGCGTATATGTCTGGAAACCGGCTATGTGATAGGTCTCGTCCTTTTCGGTCTTCCTGTGTATGGTGCCGTCCTGGAGCCTAAGGTAGACGGTGTTGCGCTCAGTGGCTGGAGAGAAGAGGCCCGTTGACGCGAAGAAGATGTTGAGCTCCTCTTTCTCGCCGGTCTCGGAGATGAATATGCCCTCCATCTCACCTGACTTTAGGTTTATCTTGTCAACGTACAGGACCACGCCCTTGAACTTGTCGTAGAAGGTCTTCTCTTCGAGACCTGATATGAAGCGCTCCTTCGAGGCCTCGAATACCAGGCTCTTCAAGTTCAGGTTGCCCCAGGGAAAGAGGTAGAGCGTGACCGCCAGTGTAGCCGCATAGACGGCAAGGGCGAAGACCAGCACAGGCCTGGCCAGGTTGTAAAGGCTCAGGCCAGAGGCCTTCATCGCGGTTATTTCGCTGTCAGAACTGAGGCGCGTGAAGGCCGCGAGCACGCCTATGAGGAACGACACCGGGAGCGTGTATATGAGGAATGACGGCAGGATCGAGACTATGAACCAGAATATGAAGGTGCCGCCCACGCCCTGGGTCACCATGAGCTCCAGGATCTTGACTGACTTGGTGAGGAGGCCCGTGGCGGTGAGCACAGCGAGGCTCAGGAGAAAGGGCACCCCGATCTCCTTCAATATGTACCTGCTCATTATGGCGCGCATCCGCACAATGATACTATAAAGATGCCGCCGCGACAATCTGTTAGAGGAAAAAGGCCCTTTTTGGATTAAAGAAATCGGGCGATTTTCCCGAAATAAGTACTGGCTCCCGTTCTCAGGCGGGAAAGATTGACTTTGAGGCGGATTTCAGGTAATAATTCGCGGGGGCTTCCGGGGGGATTTTCAATCCATATGCTTGCGGCTGAAAGGATAACTGGCGCGTTTGCCTCGCGAGGAGCGTCTTCTTTGGACCAGAGACATAAGGACAAGATAAAGCTCGAATTCAGAAAGGCCGAGGAGTACCTGAACGCGGCCGAGCTGCTGCAAAAAAACGGCCTTTACACGCAGGCAGTGACCGTGTGCTTCTATTCGTCCCTGCACGCGGCGACCGCGGCGTTCCTTACTGTCGGGTCGCCCAATCCGCAGCGGGAGCAGTACATAAGCTTCACGACCGCATTGAAGCGTTTCAGCTCGAAGCTCGACCCGTTTCTGGAGAAGTTCTATAAGAGCCAGAAGGAATGGTCTGTCAACACCGCGCTCGAGTACACGGAGAACGAGTCCCTGCTGCGCGTCTACCAGACCAGGGATTTTCTCTTAGAGGTAAAGGACTTTCTGCGGCGCAGCGTAAGGAGCTGAATAGCCCCGCAATCGCGAGCCGCCCTGCTTCCCCCGGTCTGTTAAGAGAATATCACGGTTATAGAGGACATGACCGGCACCGTTACCACCATTGACATACTGGACAGGCTAAAGGCCCTGAGGAAGGAACTGGCCCTCAGGCAGGAGAGCCTTGCCGAGCGCCTCGGCGTGGACAGGTCTACCTATGTCCGCAAGGAGCGAGGCACCATACCGATAACTACCGACGAGTGGGTCAAGATAGCGAAGGCCCTCGACAGGGAGCCTTCGTATTTTTTTGTCTGCCCCAAGCCTGTTGAGACAGGCCTGGAGGTGAGGGAACGCCTCCTCTTGAGGCTCTACCGGTCGCTCCGCGTGCACGAGCAGGACGACATGATAACGGCCGTGCACATGAAGCTCAGGAGCATAAGGAGGAAGGCTGTCCAGGACACTCTCAGGATGCTGAGGGAGGCTTGAAGCACACGTTCTTTTTGCCCGATTTAGCCCATTTTTTCGGTTTGACAAGCAAAATATGCTATGATACTTTATCGGGTCTGAGTTTTTAGCCCCTGGGTTGTGAGCCGCTAGCTCAGTCGGTAGAGCATCTGCCTTTTAAGCAGGTGGCCCCGGGTTCGAGTCCCGGGCGGCTCACCAATTTTATATAAGTTCACGTCCCCATCGTCTAGAGGCCAAGGACACCGCCCTTTCACGGCGGCGACCGGGGTTCGAATCCCCGTGGGGACGCCAAAAATTAAAAGAGGGGGTCACGCTTAAGCGTGACCCCCTCTTTTAATTTTCCGGCCTTTCCTCTGGGGATGAGAACCCCGGAGGGGTTCGTTAGATTTTGCTGGATGCAAAATCGCATTTCACGCGAAGCGCAGAAGCCCGAAAGAAGGGCAAGGGATGGAGCGAGCTTTCACATTTGCAGGGCAGCAGATTTGCATTTTGCGCGAAGCGTGAAACCCGGAGGGGCGAGTCCAGGGATGGACGAGCTAATCCCCGTGGGGACGCCGCTTTTCTCGGGGGGGGCGACGGCGCAGCTTGCGCGCTGCTTGCGAATATTTGCGAAAAAATGTATGTTACAGGTTATCGGAATCGATAGGCATGGATAACCAGCATGAATATTTTCCTTTTGGCACTAATCGCATGCCGATTCAGTTTAAAGAGAGATTATGAAGATAATCAGCGAAGCAGCTATAACCAGACGGGCATTTTGGGTCGAAGAAATCCGCAAGGTGAGCGGTGATTTTGGAATTGATACCGAGCGGCTGGAAAAAGAGTTGAGTATTGAAATTAAAGAGCATGGCGTTTCAGTCCTTAAGGACCATCTACGTTTGTGCGGCGATATCCCGGAGGCATACAGGCATGATTCCAGCGAAGAAAAGCTCTATTCCAAGTATACGGACTCTCTTTTATCAGAGGCATTCAAGGCTATGGGCCTGAAGAGTTTGGTATTGAGGGAGCGCGCTGACGCAGCTGATGTAGAAGCATTTGGTAAATCATATTGTTTCGTGGCTGATGCCAAGGCATTTCGCTTGAGCAGGACCGCAAAAAACCAGAAAGATTTCAAGGTACAAGCGATGGATGGGTGGAAGCGGGGCAAGCCATATGCTATGGTCGTTTGCCCTATTTACCAGCTTCCTTCTAAATCGAGTCAGATATATGAGCAGGCTACCTCAAGGAATGTCTGTATTTTTACATACGCACATTTAGCAATGATTCTTTCTTTCTCTGTTGTTGAAGGCAAGGCGGCCGCAGAACGGCTGCTCCTTGAGGTATTTAAAGTTATTCCATTTTTAAATCCCTCTAAAGACGCATCAGTATATTGGATGGCAATCAATAAAACAATGATAGGCTTTTCTGATAAAATTGAAAGGTTATGGAAGCATGAAAAGCAAGCAGCAGTTGAATCAATTGCCATCGCAAAGGAAGAGGCACTTACATACCTTGCTAATGAACGCATCAAGATTATGCGTATGAGCCATGAAGAAGCATTAAGGGAGCTTGTGAAAATTCATAAGCTGGAAAGCCGTATAAATGTGATCAGGGCGCTCTCCGACAATGGGCTACTCGAAATAAGGTAGATAAAATGTGCAATCACCTTAATAAGATCATAAATGAAGACAGCATCACCGGGCTCGAAAAGATACCAGACAATTACGTTCATCTTATTTTAAGCGACATACCTTATGGTATCGGCGCAGACGAGTGGGATGTGCTTCATGACAATACAAACACCGCATTCTTGGGCACAAGCCCTGCTCAATTGAAGGCTGGCAACGTATTTAAAAAAAGAGGAAAACCTATAAATGGGTGGTCTGAAGCTGATCGAGACATACCAAAGCAATATTATGAGTGGTGTCTGAAATGGGCAGGCGCGTGGTTTAGAGTTCTAAAACCGGGTGGGTCTGTCTTTATTTTTGCCGGGCGGCGTTTTTCTCATCGCTGTATTATAGCACTCGAGGAAGCTGGTTTCAGTTTTAAGGATATGTTTGCATGGATGCGTCAGCGTGCAGCGCATAGGGCGCAGAGAGTCACCGTTGTTTATGAACGTCGCGGTGACCTTGAAAATTATGAGAAATGGAAAGGCTGGCGCGTGGGGAACTTGCGCCCGACTTTCGAGCCAGTTTTATGGTTTACAAAACCGTACAAAATTGGCACAACCATCGCGGACAACATACTTGTTAACGGCGTAGGTGCATTCAATGAGGAGGCCTTTTTAAAATATGAGAAGTCGCCTGATAATGTTTTACATGGCAGGTTCATCTCCGGCGAAACTGGCCTGCATACAGCCCAAAAGCCCATTAAACTCATGCAGACGTTAATTGAACTGACCACGCAGAAAGGGCAGATCGTTTTAGATCCTTTTTGCGGCAGCGGAACAACACTGGTAGCAGCCAAATTGCTCAAGAGAAACTATATTGGTTTCGAGATCAATGCGGAATATGTCCAGCTTGCTGAGGACCGTCTTAATGACGATAAGCGGCGGCAGACTAATCTCTTTCTGTAACAGTTTACTGGCTACCCGCATCAAGACCCCTGTATTAGTTTTTTCCCGGTTAAAATTTTTCAATAAATCGGGCCGTCTAATGACTTTCCCATAACTGTAATTTCAATTTTTCCGTTTATCGTGGATGCGTTGATGCCGCCCGATGAAATCAGAAAGGGGCTTAGGGGGGCTTGGGCCCCTTTCTGATTTCACAAGCACGGCTTGAGCATGCTTTTATTTGCCCATTCCTGCGCGGGTTTGCACCTTTTCACTCCTGCTTCCAATCACATGTATCTTAGGATTCGCCGTTTTCCGTTCAACTTGCCGGTTTTCGCCGTGGCCTATATCGAAATCCCATCTTCCCGGGGCTCGGTTGGCAAGGGCTGCCCTTGCCTTCTTCTCCCGCCTCTCCCTGCGGCAATAGAGCATGTAATTGTAATATCCCCATGACACGAATATAGCAATAGCTGCTGCAAAGGTTGTGAAAATGATAGAGATGTGCCCTTTGAGCTCGTGAAGGATGTGCGGGTCGTACTCGAAGAGCGCCTCGAAACCTATCACAAGAGCTGCCAGGGCCATCAACGGCAGAAAGACATAGAGTCCGACCGCCCACATCGCCAATGTCAGCACTCCCTCGGCAAGTACCCTCGTCCAGGTCTTGAAGTCATGCGCGTCAATAAGTTGTATCTGAGACATAGACATCCCTCCCTTCATGTTTTTAAATCTTGTCGAGTCCTCTGTCAGGGCTTGTCCAGATGGCCGGTCCCTTCTTTCTGAAAATGGCCTTCGGCACCGCGACGATTACCGTGGAAGCTATGATCACCCAGTATATCAACGGGTACCATATGACCGTGACCAGGCATCTGAGAAGGTTTTTGTCGTATCTGCGTTCTATGCCGAAGCTTATGGCGAACTGGGTTATGCAGGTGAGCAAGGGGATAGCCCCAAGCCATAAGCGCTTCTCGCTAAGATCAGGGAGAGCTCCGCTCATCCGGTAATCCATTATGATGCCCGCCAGCTCGAATGAGACGAGCCCCCATAACATGTACGACCATATGGTGCTGAGGACGTACTCGGCGTATATGGGCCAGAGCCTGCGCTGCCGGTAATCGAGCCATACACCCCTGTGCTTGATCACGACCTCCACTCCGCCCTGCGCCCATCGCAGGCGCTGCCTCCAGAGCCCCTTGAGCGTCTCAGGCACGAATATCCAGCATATGGCCCTGGGCTCGAACCGCACGTCCCATCCGCCCCGCTGGAGCTTCCACGTGATGTCTATGTCGTCGGTTATCATCGTGGTGTCCCAGAGTCCGACGGACGTGATGGCCTCCTTGCGGAATGCGGCGACCACCCCGGATACGGTGAGTATCTTGCCGAGTATTCGCTGGCTCCTTTTTATGAGCCCTATTATCGTCGAGTACTCGCCGGTCTGTATCTTCGAGAGGAGCGTCGTCCTGTTCAGCACCCTCGGGTTGCCGGTCACGGCGCCTACCTTCGGAAAGTTGTCGAAGTGCCAGCCCATCCACTTGAGCGCGTCACGGTCAAGGAGCGCGTCTGCGTCGAGCGTCATTATGTAGTTGCCAGTGCACATCCTCACGCCGAAGTTCAGGGCAGCGGCCTTGCCCATGTTCTTCTCAAGGCAAAAGGCGCGCACCCTGAGGTGCCTTGAGGCAAGTTCCTTTACAATCGCGGGGGTATTGTCCTTGCTGCCGTCGTCGACGAGCACTATCTCGAAATCAGGATAATCGAGGCCAAGGAGGTTCCGCACGGTATCTTCTATAAGCTTTCCCTCGTTGTGGCACGGAATGAGGACCGAGAACGTGGACCCTTTCGACGGCACAGGGGCCTTCCGGACCTTCCTTTCGTACCTCCAGAAGAATACCGAGCCGCCGGCCATCCAGAGATAGCTCATCAGGATCGGGTAATAGAATACAAACGCTGCTATCAGGCCTTCGTACTCGTTCATCTTTGCCCCAATGGGAACGGAAATATTTTTGAAGATATCTCAAGCCGGACCTTTTTGAGGGCCGGCCTGTCAACGGTGTAGTCATCGGGATAATAGGCCAGGTGCCTGCCGCCTGCCGCGAGTATCTCGCGCATCTGCCCTACCAGTTCGTCCGAATCGACCCATGTTTCGTTCTTCCAGTCAAAGGCCTGCAGCTTGAATACGGTCTTTTCGATGCCCCCGTTTTTTTCAGCGGTCTCAACGAGGCCTTTGAGCCATTCAGAAGGGTCCTCCGCCTCTTCCATTCGCACGTAGGCCATTACAGCGACAAAATCATATGACTTGAGCGAGAGCTGGTAATTTTGCGCGAACCAGCCCTCTGATTCCGGCTCTATAACCGCTGGCGCGTAGAGGTTCCGGATGAAACGCGTCGTGGGCCTGTACTTCCTGACCCCTTCCTTGAGCTCATCCGTAAAATCGATAAGCGCTTCGGTCTTGAAACGGGTCCAGCGCGCCTTGACTTCCGCATTCTCCTCCAGGCTCCCTCTGGGCAGGTCCTCGCCAAAGCGTTCCCTGTATGCCTTCAGCGCCTCGGGGTGATAGTCTTCGTTCTCCGCAAGGTATGCGTCATCCTGAAAGAGCACCCCCTCTATTTGCGTGTGGGCTGCCAGGTCCTCGTATAGCTTTCTCACCATCTCACGCGATTTGCGGCTGAAGGGCGTAAGGCGCCTGTACCAGGAGGTGCTGACTGTTGTCTTGCCCTCTGCCGACTCCATGACACGGAGTTTCCGGTTCATGTTCGCGTCTTTAAGCACTACGCCGAGGGTCGGCATCCAGGCGTACACGGCGATGCCTCTTACATACAGCTGGTGCGCGGCGTAGCTGAAGAGGTCGGCCCTCATTGGAAGGACCCTGTTCTGAAAATATACGCTCTCTATGTTCCCGGTGCCCTCGGGGTCGGCGAACGCCTGGAGAAAGACCGTGTTCACGCCCATCTCGATGACCCGGTCAAAGAGCCTGTCGAGGTTGGCCCTTGTCCGCTCTTTGGACTTGGCGTCATAGACGAGGTCGAGGTCTATCTGCACGGCCCTCAGGGGAAAGTCATCCTCTACAGGGTTTTTGACCTTCTTTATGAACTCCTCTATCGGCTCGTTATATATGAGCACACGGTTCATGGCGATGATCTTCGAAGTGTCGGCATAGCCCTCGTCGAGCGTAAGCGTGACCGCATACCCGGCCCTTGCGGCTGCCTCAAGCCCCAGGCGCGTGTACTTGCCGTAAGGCCAGGCCAGGGCCCGTGGCTTGAAGCCGAGGTTCTTCTGAAATGCCGCGTTCTGGGCCTGGAAATCCCTGTCGAGGCGGCTCACATACTCCTTTTCCGTCTCATACCTGCCTGTCGATGCGTCATATGCCGGGGCCCTCGCAGCCGGGGCCGTGTTGCCCTGCGGGTTATAGACGACCCCCTTGTGCATATCGTATGTATGGGAGACGACCTCGACGAGCTTTCTCTTCGACACCTCTCTTATCTGCTCCCAGCTCATGACAGCCTCCGGCAGGCCGTCAGGCGCGGATTCCGGGAAGCTGCCGACAACGGCCAGGACCGACGGAAAGCCTATTTTCTCCAGGTACGGCGCGATGAAAGTCCGATAGGACACATAGCCGTCGTCAAAGGTCAAAAGCACGGGGTTTGGCGGCAGCTTTTTTTTGCCATGCGAGGCCTTTATGACGTCATCGAGCGAAACGGGCGAGTACCCGTGCGTGGCGAGATACTCCATCTGCTCTACGAAGCTCGTTTTTGAGATCGAATACGCGTCACCCGGCGCAGGCTTTGCCTGCACAGCGTGATAGCAGAGCACCAGGACTTTTTCCCCTGCACTGGCCTTGGCAGCCGGCAGGATGGCGAGGAAAGTGAGCGCGATGAGGGCCCAGATGAGCTTGAACGCGGTCATCAGAACTTTCCTCCGTATGACAGGAAAAGGGCGTAGCCGTCAACGGCCTCTCCGTCATAGACGCTCCTCGTAAGCGCTCCGCCGAGCAAGAGCCTCTGTGCCCCTGAGAAATCATACTCGTGCTCATATCTCACTGTGCCTACCTCCGAGATGTCGAAGCCTGACTGCTTATATCCACCTGCCGAGAGAAAGAGCTTTTGCATGAAGACCCTGTTGTCGGTCTTCCGGAATATGTGTTCGGCAGCGAGGCCCAGTGTAGCGCTGACATCGTAATCGGGATTGAAATACCCGGCGTCCTCCAGTGAGTTTTTCGATGAAAAGGTCTCCAGGAGCCCGCGTACGGCCAACCCGCCGCCCGCGTAGAGCTTTCTTTCAAGGTTCAGCGCTCCCTCAAGCCTCTCGTTTCCGTCCGAAAACTCCTGCCACGCGGCTCCAAGGTTCGCGCCCCATATGTCGCTCGCCCTGAAGCCAGCCCCGGCCTCAGCCCTGTTCGAATCAACTCCGGATGCCCTGGCCTTTGCCGGTATCTCGGTTGTCTGCGAATCGTAGGAGAGGCCGAAAGACCAGTAATCTGACGGCGTGATCTCTACAAGCGTATAAGACCCGAGGTCGCCGCCTTCCATATAATCGAGCGTAAGGCGCTCGGTGAGCATCAGGGAGGGTTCCTGGTAAAGCAGGTATGAAAAGCCAAGCCCAGCCCTGTGCAGGTATGATGCCGTGCCGTCCGAAGAGGATTCTCTCCAGAAAAGGTGCCCGGAGACGGCAGCCCTGTACCCCAGGGGCTGAACCACGTCAGTTCCGGCCTGCGTCTCGCTTGTGCCGTCATCCTCGTGAGAGTAGGTCATGCTCGCGTCAACCGACAATCTCTTCTGCAATTCGAGCTTCCGGGCGAGCTCTTTTACGTTTTTGTCCTTTGGATAGCTCTTCTCGAGGCTGTTGGCCAGTTCATAGGCCGCCTTTTCATAGCCAAGCTCATTCAGGGCCGCGGCCTTGCCGGTGAGCGCGTTGACGTCCTTCATGCCCAGGGACTCGATGATGGAAAACTCCTTGAGCGCCCTGCGGGGCCAGCCCCTCCAGAGGTAGACGTGCGCAAGCCCGGTCCTGATGCCGGTGTTCCCTGGCGCGTTCTCGTAGAGATTGAGAAAGAGCTTCTGGGCTTCTCCGTATCTTCCCTGGTCGGCAAGGAGCCAGCCTCTGGAGACCGCAATTTCGAGGGCGGGCCAGTTATATTCCTTACCCGAGGTGGGCTTTATGCCTGCATCGAGCCTGTTGAGCTCGGCCATCGCGTCATTCCATCTGGCAATGTCCTGGAGGGCAAGCGATCTCAATATCCCTGTCTCGATCGAATCATGGTCGTCCTTGTAAGCGGCATCAGCGTGCATGAGCGCCCGGCGCGGCTCGCCAAGCTCGAGATATGCCTTTGCCAGATGCATGTGGACCCATGATGGCGCTGTCGCGCCGGAGGCGAGCAGCTCTCCGTATATATCGACCGCCCTTTTCATTTCGCCCTCTTTAACGAAGGCTGCGATCTCATCGAACTTCGCCCTGACGTCCTTGTCCTTCTGCCCTGAGAGGATCTTCACGGCCTCGCCGTGCTCTCCCCACTTGATGCGGTGGACCGCCATGTCGTTTTTCAAGCGGTCCAGCAGGCTGCTGTCGTCCGGAAAGTATTTCTTCGCCAGCTCAAAGGCCCTTGAATGCGAACCCAGGTCAGAGAGGGCCACGATGCTCAGCCGCTGCGCGTTCTTGTCGCCGGGACGGATAGCCAGTATCTCGTCATAGACAAGCAGAGCGTCGAGGAACCTCCTTGCCTTTTCATATGCGAATGCCCTTGCGAACATCACTTCTATGCTGTCGGGAAAATCTTTCGCGGTCGCGTCCAGTATGGAGAGGGCCTTGTCCTGCCTGCCCTCCGCCGAAAGAGTGTATGAGAGTCCTGTCGCCGCAATGCTGTACCCCGGCCGTTTGCGAAGGGCCTCGGAAAAATAAAACTGCGATCTCATGCTATCACCCGTCTTGTAGTAAGCCCACGCCACCCACACAAGCACCTCGGCAGGATAGAACTTGTGGTCGCCCTCGAACTCCTCGAAGGCCTTCAATACGGCCTGTTGATCCCTGGTCAAAGCCAGCAGCAATACGAGGTCCTGCCTCAACGTGCGGTCTTTGTGCCTGGCCGGTTCTGAAAAGAACCGCAGCAGCGCCTTGACGCGTTCGGCGTCATCAGGCTCCAGCGGATCATCGCGGAAGATGCTTATCTGCTCGCGGTCCTGCATCCCGGTCAGGTGCGCGATGGTGGCCAGTGAATCCAGCCAGGGGACGCCCCCTGCTTCGTCTTTGCCGGCGACGGCCGCTTCACCCTCAAAGGAGCCGCGCGTCTCATGCGCCCAGGCCACGGCCGCAAGAAAGATCGATGCAGCAAGGAAAAAACGCCCCATTCGTGTCAGCTCCGGTGTGCGCGACAGCCCGCGGATTATCGACTTTTGTGGATTGATGGTTCGGATGTGCGGCTTGCGAATATTCTAAATATGCCAACCCTTTTTTTGTTGTCAAGATTTTTGGAAATCTTCTAACAAGTTGTAAAAATTCTTTACAGCAAGGCGTAAAGAGCCAGGTCCCGTGAACGGCTCTAAACTTAAAAAAGGCGCCTCACTGGCGCCTTTTTTAAGTCGAGTCTGTCATCTGCACACGGTTTGTCAGTCGAAGCGCTTGCCGTCCCGCTTGCCGTGATTGCCGTTAACGACGCTGTTGTTGGTGTTGTTGTTCCTGTGCTTCTTGTGGAATGACTTCTTGTGGTCTCTCTTGCCATTGTTGCCGTATGAATCGTGGCCGTTGCGCTTGTCGTGCTTGGCATAGCGCTTGCCGTCCCGCTTGCCGTGGTTGCCGTTAACGACGTTGTTGTCGTTGTTGTTCCTGTGCTTCTTATGGAACGACTTCTTGTGGTCTCTCTTGCCATTGTTGCCGTATGAATCGTGGCCGTTGCGTTTGTCGTGCTTGGTATAGCGCTTGCCGTCCCGCTTGCCGTGATTGCCGTTCACGACATTATTGTTGTTATTGGTGTTGTTGTTCCTGTGCTTCTTGTGGAATGACTTCTTGTGGTCTCTCTTGCCATTGTTGCCGTATGAATCGTGGCCGTTACGGTTGTCGTGCCCGGTATAGCGCTTGCCGTCCCGCTTGCCGTGGTTTCCGAATGACATGTTGCCGTTTTCATTCTTCGTATGCTTCTTGTAGTAGCCGTTGCCTGAGGAATTGGTCCACGCGCTCGCGTCCGGCGCGTAAGCGAAGGTCCCCAGGAAAAATATGATTGCGGTTGAGACGGCGACTGCAAGCTTGCTCATACGATACCTCCCTCGGTTTCTTTTTTGAACTATGTCCTAAGGCTAATCACAAAGGTACTTATGTGCAAGTAGATGCCGAAAAAAAGCCTGATATCCCTCTTCAAATTCCATTTGTAAAATAAAACCCGCTGCGTTTATAATAGGCGGGCTGGCGCTTGCCTGTTAATCTATGGCCTACAACTACGAAATCTGCATCGTCGGCGGACTTGGCCACGTCGGCCTCCCGCTTGGCATCTCATTTGCGGCTGCCGGGAAGAGGGTCGCTCTCTATGACATAGACGAGGGGGCAATAGACCTGGTCAAGTCCGGCAAGCTCCCCTTCAGAGAGGCCGGGGGCGAGGAGGGGCTAAGGGGCGTCCTCGACAAGAACCTCTTCATAACCTCCGGCATAGGCGTCATCTCGGAGAGCCGCTTCGTCATAATCGTCATAGGCACCCCGGTGGACGAGCATCTCAATCCCAAGTTCACCATCTTCAAGCAGTTCTTCGACGGGATAATAACCCACATAAAAGACGGCCAGCACGTAATCCTCCGGAGCACGGTCTATCCGGGCACCACGGAAGCCGTGGTCAGGTACCTCGAGGAGATGAAAAGGAAGGTGAAGGTCTCGTACTGCCCTGAGAGGATAGCCCAGGGCAACGCTATCGAAGAGCTCAAAAGCCTGCCGCAGATCGTCTCGTCTTTTGACGAGGCGGCCTGTGACGAGGCGCAGGAGCTGTTCAGGAGCCTCACCCCGGAGATAATCCGCCTGACTCCGCCCGAGGCCGAGCTCGCCAAGCTCTTCACTAACGTCTGGCGCTACATGCAGTTCGCCATTTCCAACCAGTTCTACCAGATAGCCACGCAATACGGCCTCGATTTCTACAAAATACATTCCGCGATAACGTACAAGTACCCGAGGGCGCAGAGCTTCCCGCAGGCCGGGTTCGCGGCCGGCCCGTGCCTATTTAAAGACACGATGCAGCTCGCGGCCTTCAACAACAACAACTTCTTCATGGGGCATGCGGCCATGCTCATAAACGAGGGCCTTCCCAACTTCGTGGTGCAGAGGATAAAGGAGAAGCACACTCTCAAGGACAAGGCCGTTGGCGTGCTCGGCATGTCATTCAAGGCGAACAACGACGACAGGAGGGAGTCCCTCTCCTACAAGCTGAAGAAGATATTGGAGGTGGAGGCCAGGGAGGTAGTCTGCTCCGACGTATACATAAATGAGGACGGTTTCGTGACGCCCGGGGAGCTCGTGAGGCGCTCGGACATCATCATACTCGGCACGCCCCACCGCGAGTATAAGGCCCTGGATACGGCTGGAAAGATGGTCGTTGACGTCTGGAACTTTTTCGGCAAGGGGGGGCTTTTCTGATGAAGATACTCGTGACCGGCGCGGCAGGCTTCATAGCCGGATATGTGATAGAGGAGCTCCTGGGCCACGGCCACGAGGTCGTGGGCATAGACAATTACTCAAAGTACGGCAAGGTGGAGAAGAGCTACGATAGCCACCCTCGCTACAGGTTCTGCGAGGGCGATGCCAAGGACACGGCCCTGATGAAAGAGCTCGCCTCGGGCTGCGACCAGATACTCGCGGGCGCGGCCATGATAGGCGGCATATCGTATTTTCATGAGTTCGCATACGACCTCCTAGCCGAGAACGAGAGGATAATGGCCTCTACCTTTGACGCGGCCATCTGGGCCTTCAAGGAAAAGAGGCTCAGGAAGATAAACGTCCTTTCGTCGTCGATGGTATTTGAGAACTCATCTGTCTTCCCAACCCCGGAAGGCGAGGAATTGAAGTGCCCGCCGCCCCTTTCCACCTACGGCTTCCAGAAGCTCGCCTGCGAATACTTTGCCAGGGGGGCGAATGAGCAGTACGGCCTCCCGTATACCATAATCAGGCCCTTCAACTGCATAGGCACAGGCGAGAAGCGGGCGCTGTGCGACAGGGAGATAATGTCCGGCAACGTCAGGATGGCAATGAGCCACGTGGTGCCGGACCTCGTACAGAAGATACTCAAGGGGCAAGACCCGCTGCGCATACTCGGCGACGGTGCTCAAGTCCGCCATTACACCTACGGCGGCGACCTTGCCGAGGGAATACGCATGTGCATCGAGAGCGAGAAGTCCATGAACGACGACTTCAACCTCTCGACTCCGGTATCGACCACAGTGGTCGAGCTCGCGGAAGTGATCTGGAAAAAGATAAAGGGAGATGCTCCATTCAGGTACGCCTCGGACCCGCCATTCAGGTACGACATCAGGAAGAGGGTGCCGGATGTGGAGAAGGCAGCGCGCGTGCTAGGCTATCATGCGAGGACCAGCCTTTCCGACGCCCTCGATGAGATAATCCCGTGGATAGGAAAGCAGATAGAGGCAGGCGGGATATGACGGCGCGCAAGAGCATGGCAGGTGACGCGGATGTCTGAAAGGTTCAGCCGTATCTCGATAATCATTCCCGTTTACAATGAGGGCGGGAACATAAGGCAGACCATAGCCGAGATAGGGTCCAAGGTAAGGACGCCGCACAGCATACTCGTGGTCTATGATTTCGAGGAGGACGACACGCTGCCCGTGGTAAGGGAGATGATAACGGAAGGCTTGTCCGACATGCGGCTTGTCAGGAACAGGTACGGCAGAGGGGTGCTGAACGCCATAAAGACCGGCTTCGAGTCTGCGGAGGAGGGCGCGGTCCTTGTGGTCATGGCCGATCTATCCGACGACCTTTCCGCCGCCGACAGGATGTTCAAAAAGATGAACGAGGGCTCTGATATAGTTTGCGGCTCGAGGTACATGAAGGGAGGCCGCCAGGTGGGCGGACCTCTTTTCAAGAAGATGCTCTCGAGGGCCGCTGGCGTGAGCCTCCATTACCTGGCCGGGCTGCCCACGCATGACGTCACCAACAGCTTCAAGATGTACTCGAAGAAGGTCCTCGACGACATCAGGATAGAGAGCATGGGCGGGTTCGAGCTGGGCATGGAGATAGTCGTAAAGGCCCACATAAAGGGCTACAGGATCTCCGAGGTCCCTTCCACCTGGCAGGACAGGGTCGCGGGCGAATCGAGGTTCATGCTGAGGAAGTGGCTGCCCAAGTACCTGCACTGGTACTTCTTTGCCCTGAAAAATTCCCTCCTGGCCGGAGGAGCGGGCAAGGGCCGCTGAAGGCCTGAGTTGACCCCTGCAAAACCCCCATCGAGCTTTCGCGCATTGCCCTTTCCGTCCTCTCGACGCCCTGAGGTATTTCTATGTTCCAATTGCTGCTTCTGGATTATAATAGCGTGGACGTAGCCGCGGCGTTTCGACTGTATGGAGCGGCGCATTGGCAGAGAGCATGGTAATCCATGAACCCCTTATGGAAAAATATCGCCCCGCTGTTATGAGCAAATCATGAATTCCCCATTGACCAGATACAGGCTTCCCATATTTGTCTTTTTGCTCGTTGCTGCCATATTGGGAGCCTACTCGAATGTCCTCGATGCGCCCTTTGTCCTCGATGACAGGATGTACATCGTCGAGAACGAGGAGATTCGCGGGCTCTCTGCGCTCTGGCCGCCTGCGGGGACGAGGTATGTTGCCTATCTCTCGTTCGCCCTCAATTACAGCCTCGGCGCGCTCGACCCCTTCGGCTATCACCTCGTGAACATCCTCATCCACATATTCAACTCGATACTTGTCTTTAGCCTAGTCGCGCTTACATTCAGGACGCCTCTGCTTAAAGGACCTGCGGAGGCAAGGCCGGGCCTGCCCTTCTTTGCTGGCGTCCTCTCTGCCTTCATCTTCGCACTGCACCCTGTTCAGACAGAGGGGGTGACATACATATCGCAGAGGTTCGCCTCCCTTGCCGCGCTCTTTTATCTCCTCTCTCTGACGCTCTTCATAAGCTGGCGGACCGGAAAGCCGGGCACAAAGGGCGGCTGGGTCGTTTACGCGCTCTCGCTCGTATCCGCGATACTCGCGATGAAGACCAAGGAGATAAGTTTTACTCTCCCGTTCGTCATCCTCTTTTTTGACCTCGCGTTCTTCAAAGTGAAGCCGCGAGAGAGGGCGCTTGCCCTTCTGCCGTTTCTCCTTACGCTCCTCATAATTCCGCTCGCAATCCTGTTCCCGAATGCAGCCGCCTCAGGCATAGACGAGAAGATAAGAAGGGCACAGCTTGACGAGCTCCTCAATTTTTCGAGATACGAATATCTGCTCACGCAGTTCCGCGTTATCACAACCTATGTAAGGCTTACGCTCCTGCCAGTTGGACAGAACCTGCTCTATGACTACAGGGTCTCACGGAGCTTCTTCGAGCCAGCGGTCATTGCGTCTTTCATCTTCCTTTTGTCTCTATTCATTTCAGCAGTCTATATTTTCATCCGCTCGCGCAGGTCGCAAAACGCTTACGGGATTCTCGCTGGCGCCGGCCTGCTCTGGTTTTTCATGACCCTCTCGATAGAGTCTTCCATCATCCCCATAAGGGACGTCATCTTCGAGCACAGGCTCTATTTGCCCCTTGCGGGCGCGGCGTTCACGATATCCGCCATATTTCTCTTCATTGCCGATATTCTGAAGAGTAAGACGGCTGCTGCCTCAAAGGCCGTTGCCTTTGCCGCGCTCGTCATCATAACCGCGCTCGGCGCCTCTGCCCATGCAAGGAACGGTCTATGGAGAGAGCCGGTCAAGCTCTACGAAGACATCGTCAGCAAGAGTCCGAACAGGGCGACTGTGCACTTTGACCTCGGGAAGATTTACAGGGACTCCGGCAGGGGAGATGACGCGGTAAGGGAGTACAAGACGGCGATCTCTCTCGACCCGGACTACGCTGCCCCGCATACGAACCTCGGCAACCTCTATCTCGACAACGGCCTGGCTGAGCTTGCGATGGAAGAGTACAGGGCTGCCCTCAGGATAAGGCCCTCTGATGTTAACGCTCATTACAACCTCGGCAGGGCCTACGCCGCGCTATCCATGAGAAATGAGGCCTTGAAAGAGTTCTGGCAGGTGCTGCGCAATACGGTCTACTATACAGCCGGATACGTGCCGCTGACAGTGACGTTGCCACTCCTGATGGCGATCCTGGTCAACCAGAAACTCAAGGGGATCACCTTCTTTCGCACCGCGTACTTTCTGCCGGTCGTGACTTCAGGCGTCGCCATCGCCTTGGT
>CAZDUP010000011.1:11525-18372 GCA_964508625.1 uncultured Thermodesulfobacteriota bacterium | reverse complement strand
ATCTCGGCAGGTGACTTCCATACCTGCGCCCGCATTGACGGCACGGTCAAGTGCTGGGGCGCAAACGCGAGCGGACAGCTCGGCGACGGCACGGCAGAAGGCGGGCTTGGGCCAGTATCGGTCACCGGGATTACCAACGCCGCTCAGATAAGCGCAGGCTCTCAGCACACCTGCGCCCTTCTTTCCAGCGGCTCGATCTCATGCTGGGGCGCGAACGCGAACGGACAGCTCGGCAATGGCAGCACTACGGCCTCGCTTGTGCCCGTGGCCGTGACCGGCATCACCAACGCCACCTCCATCTCAGCCGGAAGTACCCATACATGCGCCGTTCTATCTGACGGCACTGCGCGCTGCTGGGGCAGGAACCTCCTGGGCCAGCTCGGAAACGGCTCTAACTCTAACTCGAGCACGCCTGTTGCGGTAACAGGAATAACAACCGCAGTCGAGATAGCGGCGGGTTCAGGACACACCTGCGCAAGGCTCTCTGACGGGTCAGCGCGCTGCTGGGGCTCAAACAGCGTTGACCAGCTCGGAAATACTAGCTTCCTCACCGGAACGAGGACAAATACCCCGGTGACGGTCGGGGGTATTGCCAATGCCGTATCAATCGAGGCAGGCACGAACCACACCTGCGCCGCCATAAACAGCGGCGCGGTGAGCTGCTGGGGAGAGAACATCACTGGCCAGCTCGGCGGCTTCTGGACCATACTTGGCACATTCCCGCTGTCGTTTCAGACCAGCTCTGCGACACCCCTTTCGCCCTCCGGCATTTCAGGGGTAGTTGACGTGGCCCCGGGATTTGGCCACACCTGCGCCGCTCTCTCCTCAGGCGGCGTAGTCTGCTGGGGCGACAACTCTCAGGGCCAGCTCGGCGCAGCGTCGAACGCGGGCTTCACGCCTCCCGGCGCAAGCGCATCCATCAACACGACCATCACGCCTGTCCAGGCCGGGAGCATATCAAGCGCAGTTGAGGTAACAGCCGGCCAGTCTCACTCCTGCGCGAGGCTTTCGGACAACAGCGTGCTCTGCTGGGGGCTCAATAACGCGGGCCAGCTCGGCATAGGCGACCTTATCGGATCGACCCCCTTTCCAACCGAGGTGCCCCCTTGAAATAGGCCATCTATTCGGATATCCTCTTTCGCATGAAGCACTACACCCTCGACTCGGCCGCTGAGCGCCCGGTATCCCACAACCCTGAGCTTAAAAAGCGGGTCCTCTTCCCTGAAGGCGTCTCCTGCCTCAAGCACATAAGCCACATAATCCTCAAAAAGGGCTCGACCGCGTCGGGCCACAGCCACCCTGAGACGACCGAGATATTCTACTGCGTAAGGGGCGCAATAACCTTCAGCGTCAACGGCGAGAGGGTGGTCCTTTTGCCGGGCCACCTCCTTGTGGTGGAGCCCAATGAAGAGCATGAGATAGCGAGGGTCAGCGCAGAGTCTGAGATGCTCTACATGATGGTGGGATGAGGAAATCTCAAAAGGAGTCCATATGATAACCGAAGGTTCCAGGGCGCCTGATTTCAATCTGCCGGGCATTGACGAGGACGGCAAAGACAGGCAGTTTTCTTTAAAGGAGCTAAAGGGCAAGAAGGTAGTCCTCTACTTCTACCCGAAGGACAACACGCCGGGCTGCACGCAGGAGGCCTGCGATTTCAGGGACAACATGGCAAGGCTCAGGAAAGACGCTGTTGTGCTCGGCGTAAGCACTGACAGTGTCGAGTCACATAAGAAGTTCCGCGATAAGTTCGGACTCGACTTCCCGCTCCTTTCAGACGTGGACAGGGCTGCTGTCAACGCATACGGCGCGTGGGGCGAGAAGGTGATGTACGGGAAAAAGAGCATGGGGCTCATCCGCTCGACCTTTCTCATAGATGAGAAGGGCGTAGTCGTAAAGGCCTGGCGCAAGGTCAAGGTAGCGGGCCATGTAGACGAGGTGCTCGGCGCGGTAAAGGGTTAGGCTTTTTTCTCGTACCTGCGCCGGAATGTTTTTTGTCTTGTACCATAACCATTCGGGCATAAGGCGCAGGCGAGCATGGGGCTGGAGGGAGTAGCGAGCCAGCCTTATGCCCAGAAGCGCACGTCAGTGCGCAAAAAGGCCTTTGCGGAAAAGTGGTCGAATCTCACACCCTCCTCCACGCCTCCTTTACCCTTATCCCCTTTCTGCTCGCCATGCCCGCTGGCATGAACTCCGTCGTATGGCAGACCGTAGCCTTGCCGGCCTTGTCTATTGCCAGAAGCCCTGCCTGCCCCCCAAATCCCTTGAGCCGCCGGAGAGCTGCCAATGCCGCCTTCTTCGCGTCCATCTCCTCCATCCTCATGCAGGCCTCTTTGGCAAGGCATAGCCTCAGTATGTCCTCTCCCCTGCCTGTGCATGAAACGGCTCCGAGGCCTTCTTCAGCATAGATGCCTGAGCCTATGAGAGGCGTGTCTCCTACTCTGCCGGGCAGCATTGCAAGGACACCTCCAGTCGATGAGCCTGCGGCAAGGCCGCCGTTATCGTCGATCGCGACCGCGCCGACTGTCGAAAAGTACTCCTCGTAGAGAGTCATTGTATCCGGGTTTGCCATTGCCTTTTTAAGCCGTTTAAGGGCCATCTTAGATGGGGCCTCGAGCCTTTCAAGACCGGCTTTTCTCGCAAGGCGTGAAGCTCCTCTATTCGTAAATACCTTGTTAGGCAGCCCCATTGCCAGGCGGGCCGCCAGTATGGGGTTCCTGTAGCCTTCAAGGCCTATGACTGCACCGGCCTGCATGCCAGTCCCATCCATGATGGAGGCGTCGAGCCTCATCCTGCCGTCGAGCTGGAGGTTAGCTCCCCTGCCAGCATTATAAAGGCCCGAGTCTTCCATAATGACTATCGCCTCAAGGACAGCATCGAGGCTCGTTCCTCCCTTTTCAAGGAGAGCAATCCCTGCCTCGAGCGCCGCCGCAATTCCTTTCAGGGCTTTTTTAAGGGGTCTTTTTGAGCCTGCGCCGCCGTGAGCGAGTATTACCATATGCCTCCTGATGTTCCGGTTTTCTCTTTATTAATGATGCCATTCTTTCCTTTTTGCGCCAATCCATCCGTGGTAGAATGTTCAGGATGTTAAAGCACACCTTCTGCCATATCCCCGGCGTGGGGCTAAAGACCGAAAAAAGGCTCTGGACATCAGGCATACTCGACTGGGACTCGCCGCTTGGCTCCTTCAGGCTCCGCAAGACCGCTGAGGGGGCCTTCAGGTCGACCATCGAGGAGTCCAGGCGCTCGTTCGAGCTCCGCGACCCGGCCTTTTTCGGCGCGGCCCTTCCCCCAAAGGAGTCCTGGCGGCTATTCTCTGATTTCAGGGACCAGGCCGCCTATATCGACATCGAGACTAATGGCTATGTCGGCCCGCACGGCTATATCACCGCCATCTCGCTTTATGACGGCAAAAGGGTCCGCTATTATGTAAAGGGCGAGAACCTCGATGAATTCAAGGATGACATATTCGATTACAAGCTCCTCGTCACCTACAACGGCAAGTGCTTTGACATACCCTTCATAGAGAGCCACATGGGTATAAAGCTGCCGCACGCGCATATCGACCTTAGGTATACGCTCCGCGACCTCGGCTTCAAGGGCGGACTCAAGGGCTGCGAAAAACTCATAGGCATTGACCGCGGCGAGCTCAAGGGAGTTGACGGCTATTTTGCGGTGCTCCTCTGGAGGGACTTCAGGAGGAACAAGAACCCCAAGGCCCTCGAGACGCTCCTTGCCTACAATATACAGGACGTCGTTAACCTCGAACCCCTCATGATAAAGGCGCACAACCTGAAGTTGACGCTTACGCCCTTTGCAGGCGCCTACCAGATAGAGATGCCCGAGCCTTTGGCTGAGCTGCCGTTCCAGCCTGACATCGATACGATCGAGCGCATAAAGGCAGGCATGTCCCCGGCTGCCGCGAACGGCATCTGACGGGCGAGCGCGCCTCTCCTTGATCTTTGACCTTGGAAATCTCTGATTAATTCTCTTTTGCTGCCATTGCGAGGAGCAAAGCGATTGCTTCCCGCCACGCTCGCAATGACGGGTCAATGAATTAACAGAGATTCCCTTATTAAAGCTTCATGACACCCCCGCCGCGCCTTTCAGGCAAGAGGAAAGCCGCCAACAGCTCGTTTTCATCTTGACCCCCCCCGGACCTACTTTCCCCTTGACATTGTTTCAGTATTTCGCAATAATGCAAATATGAGAAGAGAGATATTCGAGATGCAGGCCGAGATATGCAAGACGCTGGCTAACCCAAAGAGGCTCGAGATAATAAACGCCCTCAAGGACGGCGAGCTATCTGTAGGCGACCTGGTCGAGAGGCTCGGCATCACCAAGGCGAACGTCTCCCAGCACCTGGCGGTCCTCCGTCAGAACAGGGTCGTGACCACGCGCAGGGACGGCGTCAACATCTACTACCGCATAAACAACCCCAAGATAATAGAGGCGTGCTCTCTAATGAAGTCCGTTCTCCTCGAGCAGCTCGAAGAGAACGAGAGGCTCGCCAGGCGCATCAAGAAGTAAGGCAATCTGAAAGGAGCAGGACAATGTCGGTAGAAAGGTATTTGAGGCTTATAGCGGGCTTTTTCGTGCTGCTTTCTCTCCTTCTCTCACAGGTTCATTCAGGGTACTGGCTTCTTTTCACGGCCTTCGTGGGCATCAATCTCGTCCAGTCGTTCTTTACGGACTGGTGCCCCATGATGAGCTTTCTCAGGATGCTCGGCGTCAGGGGATGCTGCGGGCAGTCCTGAGACATCTTTTCCCCTTTAATATTTACCAGGCCCCATTATGACGAGGAGTATCCTAGCAGCGGTCCTGTCCTTACTCTTGGGCGCGGATGCCCTTGCCTCCGGCAGGGCGCTCTCGCTCAAAGAAGTGCTCGAAGCCGGCCTCAGGAAGAACCCGGCCCTAAAGGCTGCCTCCAGTTCTGCGGCCGCCTCGAAAGAAGACATAGGCATAGCGCAAAGCGCGCTCTTCCCCAAGATCTTCTTTGAGGAGCGCTTCTCGCGCACCAATAACCCGACTTTTGCCTTCTCGTCCAAGCTCAACCAGGAGCGCTTCAATCAGGACGACTTCGCCATAACCTCTCTCAATGACCCGGACCCCATAAGCGATTTCCAGACCTCTGTCTCTTTTGAGCAGCCATTGTACATGAGAAAAGCGAGCCTGGGCATAAGGCTCGCGAAAAAAGAGCACGCAGCGAAAGAAGACGACCTCGAGAGAAAGAGGGAGCTTACTGCCTTTGAAATAGCCAGGACTTACATCATGGTCAACACCTCCAGGGAGGCCGTAAAGGCGGCTGAAAAGGCGGTCGAGGCAGCGGGAGAGCGCCTGAGGGTCGCCGGGGCCAGGGACACGGCAGGCACAGGACTTTTCTCTGACGTGCTCCTCGCGAGAACGGGCCTTCTCGAGGCAGAACAGGGGCTCGTCTCAGCGAAAAAGGACGAGGCAGTCGCAAGGCGCATGCTCGGGCTCCTCCTCGGGGTCGATAGCGAGATCAGCGCGAGCGAGTCCGTTGAGCCGATTGCAAGAAAAGAGCTCGACTACTATCTATCAAACGCGCTCAACCGGAGCGACATCAGGTCCATGTCAAAGAGATATGAGAACTCTAAAAACGGCGTCGACCTCGCAAGGTCAGCATATTTCCCAATGCTCGGCGTGGGCGGCTCATATTTCCTCAACGACCATGAGAGCCCCTTCGGAAGCGAGGGGCAGAGCTGGCAGGTATCTGCCTTCTTGCGGTGGAACGTCTTTGACGGCATGCTGGGCAGCCACGAATCGATTAAGGCGAAGCATCTTTCGAATGAGGCGCTCTCGCGGCTCGAGGGCGCGAAGATGTCTGCTGCATTCAATGTGCGCCGCGCATGGCTTGCCGTGGATGAGGCCGCGAGTAGAAAAGAGCTTGCCTCCTCCGCGCTCAGGAGCGCGGAGGAGGGAGAGCGCCTGATAAAGCTCAGGTACGAGAACTCGCTGTCGCCGATAGCGGACCTCCTTGACGCCGGGTCGAGCCTCGAAAGGGCGCGCTCTGTCCTTGTGATGAGTGAGGATGCCCTCGCCTCGGCCCTCCTCGAGCTGAGCCTCGAGAGCGGGACAATACTCAAGGACCTCGGAGTCGAATGATGAGAAGACCCATTCTGTTTTTAATCCTCCTGCTCCTCGGCCTCTCAGGCTGCGGGGATAAAAAGAGCGCGGAGAACGCCCTCGAGAGGCGGGAGATATCCGGCGCGACAGTCACCGAGGTATTGGCAGAGGAGCTGCCTCAAATGGCCGAGGCCGCGGGCACGATAAAGGCCGGGACAATAAGCATTGTATCAGCGAGGGTCATGGGTACGGTGACGTCGGTCCTCGTTAAGGACGGCGACAGGGTACGGAAAGGCCATCTCTTGCTCACGATAGACGACAGCGACATTGCTCAAAGATTGCACGGCGCAGAGGCAGCCCTGACCGAGGCCAGCAAGGGCCTGGAAGCGGCCAGGGAAGAGCTCGAACTAATGGAGGCTACCTACGCGAGGTACTCAAGGCTCAATGATGCAAAGGCCGTCTCAGCGCAGGAGTTCGATACCATAACGCGCCGGAGGAACACCGCGAGGCTAGAGGCCGAACGCATGGAAGGGGCTCTAAAGCGCGCCAGGGCTGGCGCGGCCGAGGCCTCGGTCATGAAGGGGTTCACAAAGATAACCGCGCCGGCAGACGGGGTCGTATCCGGCAAGAAGATAGATATTGGCAGCATGGCCTCTCCGGGGATGCCTCTGCTTTCCATTGAGGATGACTCGTCATATATCATTGAGGCGGAGCTGGAGAGCGGGCTCTCCGGAATTATAAAACAGGGCTCACTTGTAAAAGC
>CAZDUP010000011.1:0-11515 GCA_964508625.1 uncultured Thermodesulfobacteriota bacterium | reverse complement strand
AGAATCGAATCCCTTGGATTTGATCTCGATGCGCGGGTAACCGAGGCCTCGCCCTCGATCGATCCGCTTACACGGACGTTCAGGATAAAGGCTGAGGTAAAGGGAGACGGGCTCCGTACAGGCCAATATGCGCGGATATCTCTGCCGATCGGCACAAGGCATGCCATCGCGGTGCCTCGCGAGGCCATAATCTCAAGGGGCCAGCTCACAGGCGTCTATGTCGTCGATGAAAAGGGCGTGGCCATATACAGGCTGGTGAGGCTCGGCAGGGCGTCTGAAGGCAACAGGGTTGAAGTAATATCAGGCCTTACAGCCGGAGAGCGGATAATCACTTCCGGCGCTCAACAGGCCTTTGACGGCGGCGTTGTAAAGGGCGCGAAATAGATGACGGGGATCGCGGGCAGGATAGCTGGCGCGTTCATCAATTCAAAGCTCACCCCGCTTATTGTCGCCGCCTCCCTTATACTCGGCATCTTCGCGGTCCTCATGACGCCGCGAGAAGAAGAGCCGCAGATAAAGGTGCCGATGATAGACGTCTTCGTCGCCTATCCCGGCGCAACGGTCAGGGAGGTCGAGGAGCGCGTCACCACGCCAATGGAAAAGCTCCTCTGGGAGATCAAGGATGTCGAGTACGTCTACTCCATCGCAAGCCCCGGCTCCAATCTCACCATAGTCCGTTTCTACGTCGGAACTGACATGGAGAAGGCCATTGTCCTTCTCCAGAACAAGCTCTCCTCCAATTACGACCGCATACCGCCGGGCGTCTCCACGCCGCTCGTGAAGCCCAAGTCAATAGACGACGTGCCTATACTCGCTCTAACGCTCTGGAGCGGGCGATATTCCGGATACGAGCTCAGAAGCGTTGCGACTGCGGCAGCGGACGAGTTGAAAAAGGACGCGGACGTCTCCGAGGTAGGCGTAACAGGCGGCCAGAGACGCCAGGTAAGGGTCGAACTCGACCCGCTCTCCATGAGGGCCTTCTCCCTCTCACCGTTCCAGGTAATGGAAGCCCTGCGCACGGCGAACGCGAGCCTCGTTGCCGGCTCCGCGCCCTCTGGCAATGAAGAGCTCCTTATCGATGCAAGGGGCTTTCTGAAAGACGCGGACGAAGTCGCCTCTGTCGTGGTCGGCGTCCATGATAACAAGCCGGTCTACCTGAGGGACGTGGCAAGCGTGACGGACGGCCCTGAAGAGCCTTCGAGCTACGTCTTCATGGGCCTCGGACCTTCGAGCAGTGAAAAGGGCATAACAGGGTCAGCGGCCGGTGCTGATTACGAGGCCGTTACTATAGCTCTATCCAAAAAACCCGGCGCTAACGCGAGCGATGTGGCTGAAAGGGCGCTTGCCAGGATGGACTCGCTCAAGGGTGATATCATCCCCTCGGGCGTAAACGTGACAACGACCCGCAACTACGGAGAGACGGCAAAGGAGAAATCAGACGAGCTGCTTGAGCATATGCTCATCGCCACCGTCGCTGTCATCATACTCATAGCCATTGCCCTGGGCCTGGGCGCGTCAGCAGTCGTCGCGGTGGCTGTTCCGGTCACCCTCGCCCTCACCCTGCTCGTGAATTTCCTATACGGCTATACGCTAAACAGGGTAACGCTGTTCGCGCTAATATTCTCCATAGGCATACTCGTAGACGACGCCATCGTGGTCGTAGAGAACATACACAGGCGGTTCAAGTCAGCCGGGGCTGATGCGGATTCGGCAATAAAGGCCGTTGACGAGGTCGGCAACCCGACGATACTCGCCACATTCACGGTAATAGCCGCGCTCCTGCCAATGGCCTTTGTATCAGGGCTCATGGGCCCTTACATGAGGCCCATTCCCGTTGGAGCCTCGGCAGCCATGCTCTTTTCCCTGCTCGTGGCCTTTATAGTGAGCCCCTGGCTCGGGTACCGGGTACTGAGGCGCTCTGGCCACGCTGGCGCCGATAACGGGACATCGAAGTTATACGGATTGTACTCGCGCGTCCTGCGTCCGCTTCTTGAGAGCAGGACCAGAAGGTACGCCGCGCTCTCGGCAGTGCTGGTCCTTCTGCTGCTCGCCTTGCTGCTCTTCCCCTTGAAGGCAGTGACGGTTAAGATGCTCCCCTTTGACAACAAGAGCGAGCTGCAGGTCGTCATCGACATGGCCGAGGGCTCCACCCTCGAGGAGACGGCCGCTGCCACGCGCGCCATAGGCGAGTACCTGCGCACCGTTCCGGAGGTGACGGATTTCCAGAGCTATATAGGTACGGCCTCTCCGTATAACTTCAACGGCCTCGTGAGGCACTATTATCTGCGGGGCGGGCCTAATGTGGCAGACATACAGGCGAACCTCGTCCCTGCAGAGCTTCGCGAAAGCCAGAGCCATGACATAGCCAGGCGCCTGAGGCCCGGCATACAAGCCGCTGCCGCGAAGTATAACGCGAATGTGAAGATCGCCGAGATACCGCCCGGCCCGCCTGTGCTCTCCACCCTTGTCGCGGAGGTCTACGGCCCGGCTGAAGAGGGGCGCATCAGTATAGCAAGGGAGATAAAGGCCGTATTCGAGTCAACGCCAGGGGTCGTTGACGTTGACTGGTATGTCGAGGATAGCCAGAGGCGGCTCCTCTTCGAGGTAGACCGTCAGAAGGCGGCGCTAAGCGGCATAAGCCCGGCGGCAGTTGCCAGGACGCTCAACGTGGCTGTTTCAGGCTCGAGCGCAGGCCTGCTGCACGTGGACGAGGCAAAGGACCCGGTTGAGATATTCCTGAGGTCGCCTGTCGAGGCACGCTCTGATATCTCATCCCTCAAGGCCCTGGGCATACCCTCGCCTTCAGGCCAGCTCGTGCCTCTCTCAGAGCTTGTCCGCGTAGTCGATTCAGAGGGAGAGAGGAATATCTATCACAAGAACCTGCGGCGCGTGACATACGTGACAGGAGACGTTGCTGGCGAGGCCGAGAGCCCTGTCTATGCTATACTCGACATGTCATCAAGGATAAAAGAGATAAAGGCCCCTGAGGGCTACTCCATCGAGCAGTACTCAGCAGAGCAGCCATCAGGGCGCGATTTTGCCATGAAGTGGGACGGCGAGTGGCACATCACATACGAGGTCTTCAGGGACCTGGGCATTGCCTTTGCCGCGGTCCTGGTCATCATCTACATACTTGTCGTGGCCTGGTTCAGGAGCTTTGCTGCGCCTGTGGTCATCATGGCGCCCATACCCCTTACACTCGCGGGCATACTGCCCGGACACTGGCTATTCGGCGCCTTCTTTACGGCGACCTCCATGATAGGTTTCATAGCCCTGGCTGGCATAATCGTGAGGAACTCCATACTGCTCGTTGACTTCATAGAGCTCGAAAGGGCCTCGGGAGTGGAGCTCGGGGAGTCCATAATCCGCGCCGGGGCCGTACGCACAAGGCCCATCCTGCTTACCGCGGCGGCCGTTGTCGCCGGTTCCTTTGTAATGCTCTTTGACCCCATATTCCAGGGCCTGGCCATATCGATGATGTTCGGGGCAGTGGCCGCCACCTTCCTCACGCTTGCAGCGGTGCCGCTTCTCTACTTCGAGCTCTTCAGGAAAAGATGACGGATGTCATTTTTGCCCGGGCCCGCGCCTGTTAGAATGTCGGCCTTTACAGGAGGTTTTCATGATGAGATGTGCCGTAATAAAAAGTACCTGGATTTTCGCGATAATATCGGCCCTGGTCCTTGCCGCTGCGACCATAGCCGTCTCGGCTGAGCACAAGCACCACGCACCGGCTGGCAAGAATGGGGCAAACGCCCTCGTCGATGAGATGAGAAAGCTCGATGCCGCCTTCAGGGAGATAGTCTCCGGCGTTGCCCTTGGGGACGGCCACAGGGTGCACATGGCAATAGAGCCGCTCCACGGCACGATGGAGAAGACCCAGGGCGCGCTTCATCATGGAGATATAAAGCTCAGGAAGAACCCGCAGGACGTGAAGGTCTTTGAGAAGATGGACAGGGACTTTCACAAGGACCTCGAGGCCCTGGCGCAGGCCGCGCAAAAGAATGACGCGAAGAGGATGAACGAGCTTACGAAAAAGCTCCTCGATGGGTGCGTGAGCTGCCATAATTCATTCAGGCCGTAATCTGGACCTTTTTGAGCAGCCTGATTGCAGCTAATCGCTGTCAGCCGCCCACGCTGCGCTCGCCTTCTCCCCATCCGGGGAGAGGGTTTTTTTGTCCAAACATCCGGGCTTTGCGCATATTGACCTAACCTGAAACCGCCTTCTCATCTGCAGCCTCCTCCTTAGACCCCTTTTGTTTTTTCCTTTACCCTGCAGGCCTGCCTGGTGTAGAATATTCGATTAATCTGGAGCGCGGCTCCAAAAAAACAGGAAAAGAGCAGATATCATGGAAAGCAGTGGATTGAGGAACATAGCCATCATCGCGCACGTTGACCACGGCAAGACGACCCTCGTGGACGCGATGCTCAAACAGGCGGGCATATTCCGCTCGAACGAGAAGGTCCAGGAAAGGGTCATGGACTCTATCGACCTCGAACGGGAGCGCGGCATCACGATCATGGCAAAGAACACGGCGGTCCAGTATGGCGGCGTGAAGATAAACATAGTCGATACGCCCGGCCACGCCGACTTCGGCGGAGAGGTCGAGAGGACATTGAAGATGGTGGACGGGGTCCTCCTCCTTGTCGACGCCTCAGAGGGCCCGCTGCCACAGACGAGGTTCGTCCTTAAGAAGGCGCTCGAGCTTTCTCTCGTGCCAATCGTGGTCGTCAACAAGATAGACAGGCCTGACGCCCGCATACAGGAGGTCATAAACGAGGTCTACGACCTCTTCATCGACCTCGATGCGCATGAGGACCAGCTCGACTTCCCGATAGTCTACACCAACGCAAGGAAGGGCACGGCCACATTGGACCTCAAGGTCGAGGGCGAGGACCTGAGGCCTCTTTTTGAGCTCATCATAAAGACCGTTCCCGCTCCCAAGGGAGATCCGCAGGCAGTCCTGCAGGTCCTCGTCACGAACATAGACTACAGTGATTATGTGGGCAGGCTCGCCATCGGCAGGGTCTTTGCCGGCACCATAAAGTCGGCTGACAACGTGGCCATGATGCACGTCGACGACAGGATAGTGAAGGCAAAGGCTACTGCCCTTTACGTCTTCCAGGGCCTTGAGCGCAAGGACGCTGCCCACGCCAGCGTAGGCGAGATTGTAGCCCTCGCAGGCATGGAAGGCGTCTGCATAGGCGACACGATAACGTCCGCCGAGACCCCTGTGGCCCTGCCCAGGATAAAGGTAGACGAGCCGACCATCTCGATGGTCTTCTCGCCCAACACCTCGCCCTTTGCCGGAAAAGAGGGCAAATTCGTAACCTCCCGTAACCTCCGTGAGCGCCTTGAAAAGGAACTCCTCTACAACGTCTCCATAAAGGTCGAGTTCGAGAAGGCCGATTCATTCAAGGTCATGGGCAGGGGAGAGCTGCAGCTCGCCATAATAATCGAGATGATGAGGAGGGAAGGCTACGAGCTTTCCGTCGCCATGCCCGAGACCATCACAAAGACCATAGACGGCAAGCTCCATGAGCCTATGGAGCACCTCGTAATAGACATCCCCGAGGAGTTCATCGGCGTCGTCACGCAGCAGGTCGGCACGCGCAAGGGCAAGATGGTCAAGATGCAGAACAACGGCCACGGCAGGGTAAGGCTCGAGTTCAGGATACCTTCGAGGGGCTTGATAGGCTTCAGGTCCCAGTTCCTCACTGATACAAAGGGTACTGGACTTCTGAACCACCTCTTTGACGGCTACGAACCCTGGCACGGCGGCATCACTAAAAGGGCCAACGGCGCCCTGGTTGCCGACAGGTCAGGCGTCTCTACCATATACGCCCTATTCGGCCTCCAGCCCAGGGGCACCCTCTTCATAAATGAGGGCACGCCCGTATACGAGGGCATGATAATAGGCGAGAATTCCCGCGAGAACGACCTTGACGTCAATGCCGTGAAGGAGAAGAAGCTCACGAACATGAGGGCCTCCGGCTCTGACGAGTCCATGTTCCTCTTCCCGCCCAGGACGCACACCCTTGAGCAGGCGCTCGAGTTCATACAGGAAGACGAGCTCGTTGAGGTGACGCCCACCTCCATCAGGATAAGGAAGAAGATACTTGAGGCTGGAAAGAGGCCGCGCAAGAAGGATTAATGGGGATGCTGAAAAAGGCCCATCTGCTTTGTTGTCTCGTCGCTCGTCATTGCGACGTACATGAAGGGTACGCCTCATTCCTCGCTCCCCGATTTAATTGGGGCCTCGCATCTGGACCTTTTTGAGCAGCCCGTACTGGTGTCAATGCCAACAAACGATCGAGCGGGCCCGGGTAAAAACCCGGGCCCGCTTTTTTTCTGCCTGCCTCTATTCCGATTCAACTCGGGACCTGCTGTAGAATTGTATATGAGTATCTTTCAGGAGGTGAATTGAGATGCCAGCGAAGGTAAAGAAGATCACCAAGGGCAGCAGAAAAGGCAAATACAAAGTAGAGACGCCGGGAGGGGTCAAGGCCAGGGGCACGACAAAGGAGAAGGCTGAGGCGCAAAGAAGGCTCCTCGAAGGAGTTGAGCGCGGATGGAGGCCTACGGGGAAGAAGAAGGCTGCATATGACGAATAAAGGCGCGTCAGAACACAGCAGACCAAGGCGCGACGAAGTCGAGGAATGCGGCGTACTCTTTGCCGTACGCCGCAATGACGAGATGAGGAGCAACGCAGGTATGCGAAGTTATGGCGCGCCGCTTCATATCATATTCCCTTCACCAGAAGCCACCACGCCCCTATGCTCGCAACATACCCCAATGCGACTGCTGGCGTCCATTTAAGATGCGACATGAAGGTATAGAGGTCCCTTCTTACGCCCATGACCGCTACACCTGCGGCCGAGCCTATTGAGAGAAGGCTGCCGCCCGTGCCTGCGGTAAGCGTTATGAGGAGCCACTGGTCAAGGCCCATCTCGGGGTTCATCTGCAGCACAGCGTACATGACGGGTATGTTGTCTATGATAGCCGAGATTACCCCTATGGCTACGTTCGCGTTACTGGCCCCGTAGCCGCCGTAAAGGTTCGTGCTGAGGAGCGCGAGATATCCGATGTACTGGAGCGCGCCTACCGCGGCTATTATCCCGAAAAAGAAAAAGAGCGTGTCGAACTCTGCCCTTTCTATCTTGCGGAATATGTTGAAGCTCTCTTCATAGGTCTCAGAGCTGTTGTAGCCGTAGTTCTTCTTTTTCAGGTAATAGCCGAGGAACATGAGAAGGCCGAGGCCAGTCATCATGCCGAGGAATGGCGGCAGATGCAGGAACTGATGGAAGCTCACCGCAGTGGCTATTGTGAGAAAGCCCAGCATGATGACCGCGATCGCCCCATGCTTCATCCGTATGCGCTCGGCAGAGCCCTCTGGGGAGCCCTTTGGAAGGAACGGGAACATGATAAGGGCTGGTACAATCCAGTTTATTATGGACGGCACGACTATGTGCGAGAACTCGAGCGTATCGACCATTCCGGCTGTCCAGACCATCAGGGTCGTTATGTCGCCGAAGGGGCTCCATGCGCCGCCAGCGTTCGCGGCAACTATTATATTTACGAAGGCCGGGACTATGAAGGCACGGTTTGAGCTCACGGCCGCAACGACAGTCGCCATTAGGAGCGCGCTCGTCAGGTTGTCAGCGACGGCGGAGAGAAAGAAGGTGATTATGCCCGTAATGAAGAAGAGCTGCCGGTAGCCGAAACCCTTCCTTATGAGCCAGGACTTGAGTGAATCGAAGACCATCCTCTCCTGCAGCGTATTTATGAAGGTCATGGCAACGAGCACGAAAAAGAAGAGCTCGGCTATCTCGGCGACCATATGCTTCACATGCTCGCCGGCATGTCCGGCTCCGTTGAGGGCCTCAAAAAGGGCTATGAGCGCCCACATCAGGCAGCCTATGAGGAGCACTGGTTTCGATTTTCTCAGGTGCAGCTTTTCTTCAAGTATTACAAGCGTATAGGCCAGAACAAAGGCCGCCACGCTTGCATACCCGACCCATGAAGATGTCATTGAAAGCATAAAACGTCCCCTTTACTCCTTTTTTCGTCCAAAAAAAATGGCCTGCAGAGGGGGCTTTATCCCCGCCTTTGCAAGCCTACTCTCCCCTTTTCAGGGGCGCGTCCGTCCGCTGATTTTTAAAGCCACATCTATATGCCACTATTAGCCGGAAGAGTCAAGCGAGAAAAGGCTCAAAAAGGACGCTTTTCATCCGATAAGGTGTTTGGATATAAACCGTTGAAAACGGTTGCTTTTTACCTTTCCAAATTATAACATAGCCGAAGCCGGGCATAGACGTCTCTGCGGTCACCTCTGGAATCCATTCTTCCTGAATACCCGAGCACCTTGAACCCTCTTCGGCACATCCGGCACTGGTTCAATGTGAAGCTATCCCTCTCCAAAAAAGCCATACTTGCTCTCACTGTGATCCTCTTCCCGATACTCGTTACATTCATAATCGGGTACAGGACCAACAGGGCGCTGTTGACTACCCATTTCCTCGACGACCTTACGCTTATTGCAGAGGCGATGGAGGGGCAGGTCTACCAGTTCCTCGAGATGGGCAAGAGGCGGACCGTGGACTTCACGAGCGACGGCTTCATCGTGGCCGAGCTCGGAAAGGCCAGGGACGATTCCGGCTGGTCTCCGGCGAAGCTCAACTCTCATCTTCTTTCGAACAAGCTCCCGCTCGACGAAAATATAAGCGCCATAGCCATCACTACCCTGGGCGGGCGGGTGATCTCGTCCACGGAAAAGTCCCTTATGGGCGTTAAATTCCCGGAGGATCATTTTTTCAGGGCAGGGCGCCAGGGCGTAGGAATGGTGGAAAGGCCGAGGGGCGTCTACGGAAAGCCCGATATTGCCATTGCCGCGCCTGTAAAGGGGCCGGGGGGCGAGCTCCTCGGCGTGATGGTGACCTTCACCAATCTATCCGAGTTGGACCATGTCATGACAGGCGAGATCAACAGAAGGCTCGGGGCATTGAGCTCGCTCATGAATCACAAGGAGACGTTCGAGGCATATCTGGTCAACCGGGACAAGCTCATGCTTACGAGCTCCCGGTTCCTGCCCGACACCGTCTTCAGGCAGAGGGTCGATACCTTGCCGGTCAGGCAATGCCTGGACACGTCGAGTGAGATAACGGGCTTTTACGCTGACTACAGGGGCATAGAGGTCGCTGGCTCGGCCATGTGCATACCGAGGCTCGGGTGGACCCTGCTCGTGGAGATAGACTCAAGCGAAGCGCTCATGCCGGTCACTGCCATAGGCAAGTACGCCGCATTCACGGCCCTTGTCATAGCCGCGCTCATCGTTTTGCTTTTCTGGGTGTTCTACAACCGTATCGTGCTCCAGCTCCAGAGCATATCGAGGGCCGCTGCCGAGATATCAAAAGGCAACTACGACACAAAGATACCTGTGCAGACCAGGGACGAGATAGGCGCGCTCTCAGGCCTGTTCAACGAAATGGCCCTGCAGATTCGCGAGCGCAACAGATCCATCGAGCAGAGCGAGAACCGCCTCAAATCCATCCTCAACAACTCTTCTGCCATCGTCTACCTCAAGGACCTCGACGGCAGGTACCTGTTCGTGAACAGGCATTTCGAGAGGCTCCTGAAGGCGAATCCCGGGTCTCTCATCGGCAGGTCGGACTTCGACATCTTCCCGGCCGAGGCCGCCGAGGCCTTCAGAAAGAACGACCAGCTCGTGCTCGAGAACGGCTTTCCGATGGAGTTCGAGGAGAGCATAACAGGCACAGACGGTGTGAGCACGTACATATCGATAAAATTCCCGCTCTTGAACGGAGGAGAGCGGCCTTATGCGGTCTGCGGCTTCTCAACGGACATCACCGAGAGGAAGCGCATGGAGACGGCGCTCAGGGAAAGCGAATTGAGGCTCCGCAAGGCGCAGGAGATAGCCCGCATAGGCAGCTGGGAATGGGAGATACCGTCGAACAGGCTCTGGTGGTCTGACGAGATATACAGGATATTCGGCCAGGAAAAACAGAGTTTCGAGGCCAATTACGAGTCGTTTATGGGCTGTGTCCACCCTGAGGACAGGGAATTCGTGAGGCGCGCCGTCGAGCAGGCCCTTTACGGGAAAAAGCCCTACTCCATCGACCACAGGATCGTCCTGCCGGACGGCACTGTAAAGTTCGTGCACGAGCAGGCCGAGCTCTCGCTTGACTCCGGCGGCAGCCCTGTCCGGATGACCGGCACGGTTCAGGACCTCACCGAGCAGAAGAGGGCCGAGTTCGAGTTGAAGAAGCTATCCGCTGTCATCGAGCACAGCGTAAACCTGGTCTTCATCACCGACGTGAACGGCATAATAGAATACGTGAACCCCGTATTCGAGCGCGTGACCGGGTATACCAAGGAGGACGCCATAGGCCAGACGCCGCGCATACTCTCCTCCGGCGAGTCGGACAACGCGCATTACAAGGAGCTATGGCATACCATCCTCTCAGGCAAGACCTGGCGCAGCACGTTGAAGAACAGGACAAAGACCGGCGGCCATTACTGGGCCACCTCCGTCATAACGCCCATCAAGAACGACAGGGGCGATATAACCAACTTCCTCGCCGTGCAGGAGGACGTCACTGAAAAGATGATGAACGAGGAGCGCATCGGCTATCTCGCTAACCACGACGAGCTCACCGGCCTCTTGAACCGCTCCCGTTTCATAGAACTGGTCGAACACTGGACCATCTCTGCTGAGGTCAAGAGCCATACTGGCGTGCTCTGTCTCCTGGACATGGACCAGTTCAAGATGCTCAACGACAGCTTCGGCCACGGGGCTGGGGACGAATATCTCCGCAGGCTTGGCGGCGTGCTCAAAAACATCCTCGACGAGCAGCGCAGGCACTCGCCCAATGACTTTGACGACGAACCGATGATATCGCGCCTCTCTGGGGACGAATTCGCCTTTTTCCTGCCCGGCATGGCGCCGGACAGGGGGCTCGCGCTGATAGAGAGGATGAGAACGGCGGTCGAGGGCTATTACTTCGCAGAGGCATCGAGCTCCCTTACCGTGAGCGCCGGGGTCGCCGCATACCCGGGTCACGGACTGAACATAAAGGACCTCCTCTCAAAGGCTGACGCTGCCATGTACCGCGCCAAGGAGCTCGGCAGGAACAGGGTGCACGTCTACAGGCCAGAGGACCAGGACCTTGAGAAGATGCACACGCGCCTTTCCTGGAAGGACAAGATCTTGAAGGGCCTCAGGGAGGACAGGTTCAGGCCCTGGTTCCAGCCCCTTCTCGACCTAAGGGATAACAGCGTCCACCACTACGAGGCGCTGGCAAGACTCGAATCAGAGGACGGCAAGGTGCTCCTGCCCGGCTCCTTTATCGACATAGCCGAGAGGTTCGGCATAATCGGCATGATTGACAGGGTAATAATCGAGAAGACCATGCGGAAGCAATCAGAGAGAAGGCCGCTGGCTTCGACCTCTCCTTTGGCATGAACCTTTCGGGCAAGGACCTCGGGGAGGCCGAGCTC
>CAZDUP010000010.1:0-18747 GCA_964508625.1 uncultured Thermodesulfobacteriota bacterium | reverse complement strand
CTTCAAGACCCTCCTCGCTATCTCCTGTTCATTGGGAGCGAGCTTTAGGTTCTTGAAAAATGCGAGAGATTCCTTTATCGACATCCGCGTGATGTCGCGAATAGACCTGTTGCCCAGCTTTACGAAGAGCGCCTCTCGTTTGAGCCTTGACCCCTCGCAGACCGGGCAGGGCTGCGAGTTCATGAACCTCTCGAGGTCTTCTCTCACCTCGGCCGAGTCGGTCTCGCGATAGCGCCTCTCGAGGTTTCCGAGCACGCCCTCGAAGGCCGACGTATAGCTATACTTGCTCCTCTCGCCTTCGTGCCTGAACTCTATCTCCTCATCTCCGGAGCCGGAGAGCAGCATCTCTTTAACTTTTGGCGGAAGCTTCCTGAACGGCGTATCGAGGCTGAACCTGTAATGCTTTGAAAGGGACGAGAGCATGTTGAGGTACCAGCCAGCGGATTTTTTCCCGCCCGACCTGCTCCAGGGCGCGATTGCGCCGTCACGGAGCGAGAGGCCCTCGTCCGGTATGACCAGCTCATGGTCAAAGTAGAATTTTTCGCCGAGGCCCTTGCACTCTGCGCAGGCGCCGTAGGGGCTGTTGAAGGAAAAGGTCGTGGGGCTTATTTCAGGGTAGCTTATGCCGCACTCTGCGCAGGAGAGCTTCTCGTTGAAAAGGAGCTCCTTTGCCCCGAGCACGTCTATCTTCACGAGCCCGCCTGAGAGGCGCGCCGCAGCCTCGAGCGAATCGGTGAGCCTTCGGAGTATCCCTTCCTTTATGACGAGCCTGTCTATGATGACGTCGATGTTGTGCTTTTTTCTCTTGTCGAGGCCTATGACCTCCTCGAGGTCGCGGACCTCGCCGTCGATCCTCGCCTTCGTGTATCCGTCCTTGCGGAGCGATTCGAGCTCTTTTCTGTACTCGCCCTTTCTGCCGCGCGCGATCGGCGAGAGTAGGACTATCTTGGAACTGCTGGCAAGCTCCATTACCCTGTCAGCCATCTGCTGGATGGTCTGCGAGGCGATAAGGCGGCCGCAGTTGTAGCAGTGAGGCTTTCCTATGCGGGCAAAGAGCAGCCTCAGGTAGTCATAGACCTCGGTCACGGTGCCGACCGTGGAGCGCGGGTTCCTGGAGGTGGTCTTCTGCTCTATGGATATGGCGGGGGAGAGGCCTTCGATGGATTCGACATCAGGCTTGTCCATCTGCTCGAGGAACTGGCGTGCGTAGACGGATAGGCTCTCTACGTACCTCCTCTGCCCCTCGGCGTAGATGGTGTCAAATGCGAGCGAGGACTTGCCTGAGCCTGAGACGCCTGTTATGACGACGAGCCTGTCGCGGGGGATATCTATGTCGAGGGACTTTAAATTATGGACGCGCGCGCCCTTGATGATTATTTTATCCATTGATACTATCTTCGAGGCTGAAAAATCTGTTTATGGCTTTTTCCAGCCGGCCTGCATACTGAACGTCAGCAAGTCCTAAAAAATTTCTTCCAAATTCCTTTTCCCGCGCTGCCGCGCGGTATTGGCATAAGGCTCTGCTCGCTTTCCGCCCCCATCCTCCGCGCTCGCCCCTTATGTCGCCCTGCCTTCGCAGGGCTCCTTCTGCCCCGGCTCGCGCGCCCCTCCCCCAACCTTAGGCTCGCTACGCCTTATGCCCCTGATGTTTTAAAACAAAAAAAGACTACCTAACCCTGTTCCCTGCCATCTCGACTGCCATCTCAATGGCCGCTACCAGGCTTTCGTGCTTCGCGACACCCTTCCACGCTATATCGTAGGCCGTACCGTGGTCGACAGATGTGCGTACTATCGGCAGGCCAAGAGTTGCGTTCACGCCGTCCTCAAAGTGCATCAGCTTCAATGGCCCGAGCCCCTGGTCGTGGTACATGGCAACGACGCAGTCGAACTCCTTTTTTCTGGCCGCCCTGTAGAAGACCGTATCAGGCGGCAGCGGGCCGATTGCGTTTATGCCGGCTGCCCGCGCTGTCTTTACGGCAGGCGCTATTATCTTCATATCCTCGTCGCCGAACATCCCGGCCTCGCCAGCGTGCGGGTTCAGTCCGCAGACAGCTATCCTCGGACTCTTCATGCCGAAATCCTGCCTGAAGGCCCTGTCAGTGACCCTGATGGTATTGAGCACCGCTTTTTTAGTAATGAGCGCCGGGACGTCTTTTATGGCCTCGTGAATGGTCACGAGCACCACCTTCAGGTCCTTTCCGCCGAGCATCATTACAAAGTCTTTGGTCCCGGTAAGCCAGGCAATGAACTCGGTATGGCCAGGGAAGGTAAAGCCCGATAGCTTCGCGGCCTCTTTGCTTATTGGGCAGGTCACCATTGCCGCCACGTCTCCGATTGCAGCCATGAATACCGCCTCTTCTATATAGGAGACGAGCGCGGAACCTGCCTCTTTGGTGGGCTTGCCGGGCTTTAATTTCTTGAGGTCGAGACTTGATACATTCATCACCTCGCCGGGCAAAGGCCTCTTCAAGCCGAGCCTTTTGGCCAGGAGATTCAAAAGCCCGATATCGCCAACCACGATGGGTTCGCAGAGAGCGCGCACGCGGGGATCGGCAAGCGCCTTTAACGCCAGCTCAGGCCCGACACCTGCCGGGTCGCCCATTGTAATCGCTATGTTGGGTTTTGCTGATTTTCTTTTCATCTTGAATTTTATTCAGGTGCTCAAAAAGGTCCAGATGCAAGGCCCGGTTAAATCGGGGAGCGAGGAATGAGGCGTACTCTTTGCCGTACGCCGCTTCTGCCGCGACTCGACAAGCAGATGGGCCTTATTTCATGCCTGACTACATCCTTATCTCAACGTGCGCCGTCCTCTTTACCTCTGAGAGCCAGAAGTTGAACCTCTCGTCCATGACCTTCTTGAATAGCTTCTCGTGTATCTGCCCCTTTACGTCAGCAAGCGGCCTGGGCGCAGACGGCTTGTACTCGACGAGCTGGATGAAGTAGGCGCCTTCCGGCCTCTTGATGGCAGGGCTTATTCCGCCAGGCTTCAAGCCCCTGGCCGTCTCCTCGAGCCAGCTGTCGAGCTCCCCGGCCTTGAGGAAACCGAGGTCTCCGCCCTGGGAAGCTCCGGGCCCCTCTGAGAAATGGCTTGCGAGGTCCCTGAAGTCCTCGCCATTCGAGAGGCCGCCTGTCACGGCCTTGAGCCTTGCGTCGAGGTTCTTGTCATCCGGGAGGAATATCATATTGAGCCTGTATTGAGCGGCCCCCTGGAACTGGTCCATGTTCTGCCGGTAGTAGCCTTCGATGTCCTCCGGCTGGATCGATATCTTCGACCTGAACTCCTTGTTTATGAACTTCGCCTGCCTTATCTGCTCCCTGAGCTGCTCCCTGTACTCCTTCTGCGTGAGGCCGCTCTCTGCAAGCGCAAGGAGGAGCTGCTCCTGCGTGAGCCTGTTCTGCTTTTTCACGTCCTCGACCGCGTTGTCTATCTCGCGCTCGCTTATGTCGATGCCTGCCTTGTCAGCCGCCTGCTTCACGAGCTTCTGTTCAACGAGGCTCTCGAGTATGCTCCCCTTCACTTCCTTTATCTTCTCAGGGTCAGCCCCGTTCTCGATGCCGAGCTTCTCGATTGCGACCGCGGTGGCCGCGTTCAGCTCGGAAAGCGTTATGACGCTGTCGTTTATGACAGCCACTATCCTGTCCACGACCTCGGCGTCGGCCCGGCTGGAAAACATCAGCGCGGCAAGGCCTATCGCAATAAAGACTCTCTTCAAAGGAGCTCCTCTTTTATCTCTATCCTGGACGTGCGCTTCTTTTCGGACAGCCACGCGTCAAGCACCGTGGCGGCCTTCTCGCCCATTATCTTCTCCATTATCTTCGGCCTGACCTCGTCATATGAAACGGTCCCGCCCTTTCTTCTGTCCTCGACAAGGAATATGTGAAAGCCGTAGTCGGTCTTCACTACCGGGCTTATCTCCCCAGGCTTGAGCCCGAAGACGACCTCCTCGAATTCGCCTGGCATGTCACCCTTTCCGAAGTAGCCGAGGTCTCCGCCGTTCTTGCCCTCCGGGCTGAGCGAAACATCTTTCGCCGCAGCGGCAAAGCCATCTGGCGTGAGCTTATCCCTTATCGCCCTGGCCTGCTCCTCTGTAGAGACGACTATCATCCGGGCCCTGACCTGCTCCGGCCTCGTGAACTCGTCTTTGTTCTCCCTGTAGTAGCCGCGCATGGCCTTATCGCTGACCTTTACCGATGCGGTTATCCGCTCAATGGCCTTTCTTACAAGGAGCTTCCGTTTTATCTTCTCCTCCCAGCCCTCCATGCTGCCATAGCGCTCTTCTATCACGTCCCTGAACGGACTCTCGCCGTACTCCTGCTTTATGTTATCCACCTCTGCAGAGAGCTCCTCGGCGCTTACGGTTATCCCGGAGGCCTGGGCCTCCTCAAGGAGGAGCTCCTCTTCGACCATCTCGGTCACGAGCTCTTTTTTGAGCTCGACGAGCTCGTCTGCCTCATGCTCCCTGGCAGCAGGGACCAGGCTTTTGAGCGCGTCCCTGTACTCGCCAGCCGTGATGGCACGCCCGTTGACCCTGATGATGACCTCTTTAGAGTCGTCCTTCACTGCGCTGCACCCGGAGATGCCCAGGACGAGGAGCGCGGCAGCTATGCGGACAAGATTCCTCGAGCGGTTTTTCATATGTATTACGGCGTTTTCCATGGCTGCAACATGAAATGATATCACCCCTTCAGAAGCTCTTTCAATACATATCTGGCAGCCTCCAGAGGCGCCTCATCAGGCTTCATGAAAAGGACGAACCTGCCCTCTGGCGTGACCCTGTACCTCTTCGGCTCCTTCTGCGCGAGCAGCAAGGCCTTTTTCGAGGCGCGCTCAGGCGGCAGGTGTCCAGCCGTATGCTCGAATGCGAGATGGAGCCTCGTGCCCTTCTGCGTAAGCTCGCGGGCGTTCAATTCCTTTAGCATGAGCTTTAGCCCGGCTGTGCTCATGAGGTTCTCGACAAGCGCTGGCGGCGGGCCGTACCTGTCCTCGAGCTCTTCCAATATAATGAATATCTCTTCTTCTGATGCGACGGACGAGAAGCGCTTGTAGAGATTGAGCCTCTGCCTGGTGTCCGGTATGTAGTCCTCGGGTATGTACTGCGAGACGCGGAGGTTTATCTCCGGCTCAATTGCCTCTTCCACCTCTTCGCCCTTTATCTCGCGCACGGCCTGCTCAAGGAGCTGCGTGTAGAGGTCAAAGCCGACCTGGGCGATATTGCCCGACTGCGCGGCGCCGAGAAGCTCTCCTGCGCCCCTGATTTCGAGGTCGTAGGTCGCCACCCTGAAGCCTGAGCCCGGCTCGCATAGTTCCTGTATGACCTCTATCCTCTTGCGCGCGTCGCCGGTGAGCTCTCCCATTGACGGGCAGAAGAAATAGGCGTACGCGCGGTGCCTGCTCCTGCCAACGCGCCCCCTTAGCTGATAGAGCTCGGCAAGGCCGAACCTGTCCGCCCTGTTTATGATTATCGTGTTGGCTGACGGTATGTCGAGGCCCGATTCTATTATGGCTGTCGAGAGGAGTATGTCGTACTCCTTGTTGACAAAGCCCATCATCTTCTTCTCGAGCTCGCCTTCCTTCATCTGGCCGTGCGCAACGGCTATCTTGGTGTGCGGCACGACGCGCCGGAGCATCTCCTCTACAACAGCAATGGATTGAATCCTGTTGTGCACGAAGAAGACCTGGCCGCCCCTGGAGAGCTCCCTCTCAATTGCCTCCCTCACTATCTCCTCGTCGAACCTCGTGACCTGGGTCCTTATGGCGAGCCTGTCCTCAGGCGGAGTGTTTATAATCGAAAGCTCCCTTATCGAGGCGAGCGACATGTGGAGCGTCCTCGGTATCGGCGTGGCCGTGAGCGTGAGCACGTCGACCTTTGATCTCAGTTTCTTGAGCTTCTCCTTATGCGCCACGCCGAACCTGTGCTCCTCGTCGATGACGATGAGCCCCAGGTCCTTGAACTCGATGTCGTTCTGCAGGAGCCTGTGCGTGCCGATTATGATATCGACCCTGCCCTCGGAGAGTCCTTTTACGACCTCCTTCTGCTCTGCCTTTGACCTGAAGCGCGAGAGCACCTCGACTGTGACCGGATAGGCGGAAAGCCTCTTTGAAATCGTCCTGTAATGCTGCTGCGCCAAGACCGTCGTCGGAACGAGTATCGCGACCTGCTTTTTATCCAGCACCGCCTTGAAGGCCGCCCTTATCGCCACCTCTGTCTTGCCGTAGCCGACGTCCCCGCAGATGAGCCTGTCCATTGGCCTCGGCTCTTCCATGTCGCGGAGGGTATCTTCGATGGCCCTTGCCTGGTCAGGCGTCTCTTCGTACTCGAAGCCTGCCTCGAACTCGTGGAAGAGCCTGTCAGGCGCTGAAAAGGCAAATCCCTCTGCCACTGCCCTCTCGGCATATAACTTCAAGAGCTCTCCGGCGAGCTTCTCTACTGCCTGCTTTACCTTCTTCTTTGTCCGCTCCCAGCCCGGACCGCCGAGCTTGTCGAGCTCAGGAGAGCTGCCCTCGAGGCCATGATACTTTGATACGAGGTCAACGCGCCAGACCGGCAGATAGAGCCTGTCTCCGCCCCTGTATTCAAGCAGCAGGAACTCGTTATCGACTCCATCTATCGAGAGACGTTTCAACCCCCTGTACAGGCCGATGCCGTGCTGTTTGTGGACGATGAAATCACCGGTCGAGAGGTCCTGAAGCTGCGTAAGGAAGGCCTCGAGCTTTTTGGACGGAGGCGCCCTTCTCTTGACCCTCTCTCCGAAGACCTCTTCCTCAGATACTGTAACGAGCGACTCAGTTGGGAGCCTGAAACCCGTTGAGATGGAGCCTGTGGCGATATATAGGCCCGGCCCCTTTGATTGCAGGATATCGACGCTGGCAAAAGAGGGCTTGAGGCCGTAGCCTTCAAGAAGCTCCCTTGTCCTCTCGGCCTGCCCCCTGTTGTGCGCAGTGACGTAGACGGCCTGCCCTGATTCAATCCAGGCTTCGACCCTGCCGGTAAGGGGCTTTAGCAGCTCCTCTCCCTTTCGAAACGATATCTCCTGGCGTATGTCGAGGTTCGACTCTGCCTGGATCTCGGCGCCGCCGCCCTTCAGCGACTCTATCTTAAGGAGGGGCTTTTTACTGAGGTGGGTCTGAGCTTCGGAAGCGCTGACATAGAGGCTGTCAGGCTCGACAAAGAACTCGCTCCGGCCTGCCATCCTCTGGACCGCGCTCTTTATCTCTTCTCCGAATGCCTCAAGGCCCTTTTGCGCAAGCTCAGGCTCTATGAGGGCAACGAGCGTATCAGCCTTTAGATAATCAAAAATCGTATCAAGCTTCTTGTGGAAGAGCGGCAGGAGCGAATCGAGGCCGGGGAGCGTGCCCTCCCTCATCCTGTCCGAGAGCGGCTCCCATGCCTCTCTCTTAAGCCCAAGCTCCTCAGCCCTCTCGATGAGCCTCTCGCGGGCGCTCATCCTTGTGGACCTCAGGACAGTCGTCTCGCGCGCCGGGAGTATGCGGGCCTCTTCCATGTCCTTCAAAGAACGCTGGGTCGCGACATCGAACGTCCTTATAGATTCAACCTCGTCTCCGAAGAACTCGATGCGTAAGGGTGAGTCGTACATGGGCGGGAATATGTCGAGTATGCCGCCCCTAACGGACATCTCGCCACGGTCTTCGACCATGGTCATCCGCGAGTAGCCGGCCTCCTGGAGGCTCGCCACAAGAGAATCCCTCTCGACCTCCTCGTTTTTTCTTATGATGATGACGCGCTCACCGAGGGACTCCCTCGGGGTCACCCGCTGCATGAGGTTTGACGCCGGCGTGACGACTACAGCAGTCTTTTTTGAATGGAGGCTGAAGAGGACCTCCATCCTCAGCGCCTGGATGTCAGGGTGGGCCGCAAGAGGCTCAAAGGGAAGGACCTCTGTCTGAGGATATACGAGCACGCTCTCTGCCCCGAGAAAAAAACTGAGGTCGCTGGCAAAGGCGTCGGCGCTCTCCTGGTCAGGTAGCACGGCGAGCACAGGCCTTTTGACAGACCTGAAGACCGCGGCCAGAAGATAGGCCCGCGATGAGCCGTAAAGGCCGGTTACCCTGAGGTCATCTCCGGCCCCAAGGCCTCCGGCCGCTTTGACGGCCGCGCTTATGGTGTCAGGCTTCTCTTGAATGGACATGCAAGATCCTGTTATCTCGAACGAAAAATTATAACACACGGGGGCTTGCAAGGAAAAGGGTTTGAAAGGGGCTGGGCTCGACAGACTGGATGTTGAGAGGAACAGATGAATCGGAGGCGTGCAATTTATCGGGATTTGTTCGTGTAACCAGGTGCGGTCGGGATGGATCCGGGGGCCCGGTGGCGCGCCTAAAAACTCTTGACGGCTGGAAATAGAAGTATTAATATAGATTTCTTAATAAAGCCCCCCTGATGACGAGGGGGGTTTTTATTGAGCACAACATATTCCCAGGTAGCTCAGCCGGCAGAGCAGGTGGCTGTTAACCACCGGGTCGGGGGTTCGAATCCCTCCCTGGGAGCCATAAAATCAAGGGGTTGCGGCTTCGCCGTAGCCCCTTTTTCATTGTGCTGTGATAAATTTGTGATAATCCTGTCCAAGACCTCAACCCCATCCCTCAAACTTTCAGGATAGTGATGCGAGTACCTCTGAGTCATGGCAATCGTCTTATGCCCCAGAAGCTTCGCGATCTTGTATTGGTCTATCCCTGCCTGAGCTAGCCTGGTAGCAAAGGTGTGGCGAAGGTCGTGGAACCTGAAGTCCTCGATCTCGGCTTTCTCGAGGGCGTTGTAGAAGGCCCTTCTGAGGTTCCTGTGATCGATCTTGGTTCCAGCCTCGCTTGCGAAAACATGCTTGCTTTTAATGTGCCGCACCTTCGACTTCGCCTCCAGTAGCTCCCTAGCAGTCCCGTTCAAGGGTATGGTCCTTTTCTCACCGTTCTTGGCCCTCATCACGGTAGCGGTCATACTGATGAGGTTCACATGTGGCCATTCCAGAGAAAGTATCTCGTCCTGCCTCATACCGGTCATCAGGGCGAAAAGAACGACCTCCCGGAGCCAGTAATGGGGGATCTGAACGTTCTCCCTTCCGGTTGCATAGATCACGCAGCAATCGAGAAGCCGTTTTTCCTCTTCCTGAGTGAGCCACCTGTCACGGGCATTCCTGACCTTTTCCCTTGATACCTTCTCCACAGGGTTATCCCTGAGCCACTCCCACTCCATTACAGCCTTTTTGAAGGCATGACACAGAAATCCTCGCTGGTGATTGATGGATGTCCCAGAAAGACCTCTGTCTCTCAGGTGAGATTTGTAGGCTGATATACGGCTCGGCTTTATTTCCTTCAGTGGGATATCACCGAAGAATTCGACCATCTGCCTGGCAAATCCCTCTTCCTGCTTGACCGTATGCTTAGCCTTAGTAGGGACCGAGTGCTCTTTGATATATTTATTGAGGAGCTCTTTCAAGGTTCGGTCCTCTCCGCATGGCCTTTCAAACCACTTGTCCTCGGCTATCTGGGTCATCACCTTGGCAAGGATCTTCTCTGCCAGTTTCTTTTCCGCTGTCCCAGTTGTTCTCCTGATCTGCTGATTGTTATGAGTTATAGACATCCACCAGACCTTGCCTCTTCTATAAAGCCCCACTCCTGCCTCCTTTCTTTTTGGGCTTGATTCGGCCTGGTTTCCCCTTAGTTGGGAGTATAACCAGAGCCTATGGTCGAGTCAATAGCGTGATTGACGATATTATCTATGTAGCCATCGCTGACCTTGCCGGCCTTTCGTCGAACAGGCAGCTTCTTTTCTAAAGCAGGGTTTTTTACCCTGTTCTGCTCGATCCAAGCGTTGATATCCTCGCGCTTGAAGCGCACTAGTCCGCCAAGCTTGAATGAGGGAATCTTCCCGGATGCAGCCCACCCATAGACTGTCTTGGGGCTGCACCCTAGATAAGCCGCCGTTTCTTCAACTGTCCAAAGGCTCTCTTCCATCCCTAACTCTCCCTGAAGCCTGAGACCGTAACGCTGGTAATTTTGAGGCGATCTCCCCTTAAAGTACTCCTGACTAAATCATGCAATTTTGACGTTTTTAACCACTTGTGGCTACCATCGTATTGACGCTGAAAATGTCCTCTGTTTTATGGGTATTTGGATGGTGTTTGGGGCACCTTTTAGACTCTTTCAGGGGTTCGCCGCAGCTGATTGCCTCCTGTATTCCTTAGTGCAACCCGCTCTATCCATTCCAGGAACTGAGGCTCAGGGATCAGGATCGTATCCCCGACCTTCACGTAGGGCATCCCATACTTCTCTCTCCAATTGAGAACGGTGGCTCTGCTTACCCCCAAGTACTTTGCCAGGACTTCCGGTTTTAATAGCTGGTCAACCTTCATAAGGCTCATCCTTTTTCTCCTGTGGTTTAAGTCTTCAAGACAATCCTCTCAGTACGAGCTCCCCCTTCCCGGACCATCTGTTCCGTTACCATTAACCTTCTTGAGCACCTCGGTTTTCGCAATGCCTACAAGCCGCTGTACTTACATACTGCGAAGAGGCCAGTTTTATCTCTGAACTCTTGATTAAATGCATCTAAGGGGTCAAAAATCGACGAAACGAGGTGAATGGTACTCGGATGACCCCTGATGCCTCAAACGCGTTTTTGACGGGCTAAAAGGCTCTTTTCTCCTTCACCTTATTCTCGTTCTTACTTGAAGACCTTAAGTTCAAATCCGTCTAATGCGCAGCACCAGCGGCAAAGGGCATGCGTATAGATGTCCCGAATAGTGTTTTTAGCGTAAATACCCTTATGCCTCTGGTGTGCTCACTGCCTCTCCAGTTCCTCCAGACCCCTGCTTTAGCTCCTCTGATATCCTCATGCTCTGGTTATATATATAATAGTCTCTAAAATTGGTATTCTCGTAGGGGGTCTTTTTTGCCTCTACAGCATCAGTTTTGACAAATGCCCTCGTTCTCGGAGAGGCTTTAACTTCCGGAAATGGAACTGTAGTGTTTCAGTTTTGATGCTGCTTTTGCTCTCCCGAGCCTACCCATGGATAATGTCGGCGTTATAGTGTTCCACCTAGGACCGGCCTGGAATTGACATGTCCCATACGTTTCCCAGCGCTTTGAGAGACGGAATGTGCTGGACGATAGTCCGCCTCCTCGTAAGCCGCCCCGGGATACTGGGTCTATGAAGCCCTTTTCAATCAGGTCGCAAATGTTCCTGTAGTGGGTTGTGTTGGCGAACCCCCGTCTTCGACCCTCCTTATACGAGAAGTCGAACTCTATCTGGTACCGTGCAGGATCAGTGTAGGTCGTCAGGACCTTACCGAGAAAATACGGAAGGCTTTTCGCAGCTGACGGTCGGAGCTCTTCATATGCCTTGCTGTTTAGAAGCTGCCAGGTTAATGCCACGAATGGAGGCTGTCTCCTGTATTTTTTGGGTGTTATTGTCACTCTATTCCTCCTTTTTGAGATATTGATGTCCTCTGTCGTCGTCTGTATCATTGTCCTTATGAGGCATGCGCCGTGTTATCCATATCCTTGCATGAGAGCTTTTTCCTCCTTTATAGTTTGTTATTCGACCTGGGCGAGTTCTTGTTACGGAGCCATTATAGGTGTTCTTTTCCTGTGAACAAAGGAACTGAAGTATACATAAGGGGGGGCTGGATATTGTCTGTTCTTGTCTATAAAGAGATCTGCGAGACCGGGTTACAGGCCTGAAGGACCGGTTGAGAATACCAACTCAATTGAAATTGGGTGATGGAAGGATTGGCTTACGATGTAACTTGATTTGCAGTGATCCCTTCCGGGAATGGATGGCAAGACGGGTAGAACTAAGTTTCTTTTTTTGCGAGGCTTAAGTTTTCGACGCGGCAGGCATTTACTGAGAAATTTGATCAGCGAGCGAGCGCTTGCAAGCAGTCCTTTTTGACGAGCACCGCAACTCTTTTAAGTGTGTGCACGTATGCTCCCCCTAGATGGTTATCCTTTAAAGTATGTTTTCTTCCGGTGTAGGCTTGTCTTATATCGCTTTACGCCTGGAGGGCATGGATAAAAAGATGGACACTTCTTTTTATCAGGGCAGTCGGCACATAAGTTCAGGTCGCAATTGTCGATACAGGTAGTCATCTCTATTGCCTGGAGCCTCGCTGATATGCAATCAATTGAAGAGCATTTGAAAGAAGAAGTCTTATAGGGACACATTAGCTTGGGCATGGCATCAGTTTTGGCTAGAATATAGGCCAGCTCCTCTTGAAAATATCTGCGTTCTACAGATTTTAAGTACTTTTCCGCTATCATGTCTGTTCTCATTAAAAACTGGTGATATAGCTTGTCTTTTGGTCTGCGAGGTATTCTTTTGAAATTTGGGAATATCCCTTGGACCTTCTTCTTTGTTTCAGGGTCTTTAAACCTCTGTTCGAAGGTGGTCTGTAAGTGCACCCTCATAAGCTCAAGAGCCTTATATTCCCGTATCTCATACGCCAAGTTACTTAAATAGTCGAGATATCCCCCCTCGGCCTGATACTTTCTTGTGAGATATAACGGGCCGGTTAGTTTTAAGAGGTACTTGTCATCTATTTTGCTATGGCTATCAAGAAATTCTCGTTTCTTAGAAATCAGTTCCGGGATCTCATATTTTTCTAAAAATGTATTTAGACCTGCCTCGAAGCCGGCTGAAAATATAGAGGAGTTATGAAAATTGCAAAGAAAGTTTTCGATGAAATCACATAGGTCGTCACAGTTGCATGCCGGGTCAATATGAGTCATTTTAAAGCCTCCAATTGCTTTCGCTCACGCCCAATCGTTTCACATCAAAATAGATGCACTTCTCCCTAAGTATATGCTGCTGTATACCGCATGGCACATACACCTGAATGAGTTCCTAGTTGTATAAAGGAGTTCCGTTAAGGACGAGAGTTTGATTTCAGCTTGTCCGGTCAGAGCTATCTTACGTTTTCTCCAGGGGGGATCCTCAACCTGCCTCAATATAGGTCCTCTCTGGAGCGATGTCAAGCGGTTGCGTTTTTCGAAAGGCTGAAAAGGGCTAGGTCAGCCCGCTCGTGATTACCCGCAAGGCTCGGCTAATATAGGGCTAAATGGGTCTGTTTTCGACGGAAGGGAGTTCCGAGTGTTGCACCAAGGGGGTGCTCGTTAAAACGCGTTTTAAGCCTCTTAAACCCCATGTTTTCCATGATTAACGCGAAAGAGAGTGCAAAAATGAAGCCAACTACCTGTTATGACGGCAGAAAATTTAAAAATGGCCGGTGTAACCGGTCAGGGGGGCCCCTAACAGAGCTGTGAGTACTGAGCGGAACATGAAGGCGACTAGGTGTATGCTCTACAGGGTTCGATAGATTAGCCCGAACAGATTGTGGGGTTGGGCTGCTCTTCAAGCCATTCCCCTCGGCATCTATTTTCTACAGACTGTAGTAAGGCCGCCTGACAAGGTTCTCTCTCCATTCTTTTTCTATTCTTTTCCTGCGATTTAGGCATGCATTATATCATTCTCCTGTAACCATACTGCTCCTTCCGAGCACGTGGCGGAATCTCATTTATCTTTACAAAACAAGGACTTAAAAATTGTGTTGGAGGCTATAGGGTTGATGGGAGCACCCCCTTATTAGATAAAAAGCATGGGGGTGGCACATTCTTGATAGGAATGCGCGAGGGTTCCTACTCTGGCCGCCCGAGTGCTTGGCTTTGTTTTGTTGTGGCGCAACCGTGCGCGAAAAGAAAGGGTACGCCAAACACTCTAAAAAGCGCTTGGGGCAATTCGCAAACCCGAAATCAAAAAGGAGAAGGAGGTAGCAGAATGACACCTAATGCAAAAGGCTCTAAGACCCCGTTTGGCAGGGAGCTCGAGAGGCTTCGAAATGAACGAGGGCTCAAGCAGTATGAAGTGGCAGGGGCAGTTGGAATAAGCCATCAAGCGTACCAGCACTATATCCACGGGGCAAGAACCAAGATCAGCATCGAGATCATCCGTAAACTGGCTGAGGTTTTGCATGGCGATTTGGAAACACTGCTAAGGCTAGTCAGGCCTGACCTGGCTTCTATCCTCGATTTAAAGACAGAAGTTAAGGAGGACCTCCTTATAAAACAGAGTCATCTTGTCAGCATTACCCTACAGGAAGGTCGAGTCATAGCTGAGGTCCTCGAGGCTCTGAGAGGCAAGGAGGTATTTTTGGAGAATAAGATCGGTTTTTTGATGGAATAACTCTAAAAAAAGGGAGACGAATAGATGAAAAAGGAGCAGATGAAGGGGATGGAACGGAAAAGAACCTACAGGCCGATTGCCATGTTGGGAGGGGAGAACGTCTTGGTCGATTCAGACATAGCACTCGATCTTGAGCTACTGCTGGTTGCAGCCTTCAAGTCATATCAGGCTGGGATAAAGGGCATAGACCGCCTCCTGAAGGTACATGGAGAGTCCTGGAGAAGGCAGCTCGAAGAGGAGAGAAAGAAACCATCTACCCTCTACAGAGTAAGTCCTGGAATAAAATAAATAAATCTCTTAAATCCCTATGAGTACGATATCCATACATGAACGCGAATGTTCCCTGGCAGATATCACCGAGAGGTTGGCTCGTATAGAGAAGCTGATCGAGGTAAAGGTCCCCTTTTTAATGACAGAGGAGGCTATCATCGTCATTAAAAATCATATCCACAAGCACCACAGGGTACCGGAGAATTTTGATTACCTTCTAAGGACCTTCGGAGCGTGCTTTAAAGGCAGGAATATAGTCGAGATAACGCCAAAAGAGATAGACAGCTTTATCTCATTCAACTGGGGGCAGAATGCGCCCTCTACGGCTGCAAAGAGGTTAGGGCAGATCACGCTCTTCTTTAATGTGTGTATCAAGAATCTCAAGAACCGCGGCTTACAGGGGTTCGACAACCCATGCAGGTTTACTAACAGGATTAAGAATGTCCCTAAGGCTAGAGAGGGCTTTATATCACCGGAGAAAATGGCAGAGCTCCTGAACTCATTTAAAGACCCTGCCCAATGGCTTATTTTCGCAATCCTTACTACAGCTGGCTTGAGGATCGGAGAGTTACTGAAACTACGCCCTAAAGATATCGGGGGCAAGGACTATAGAGTGCTCACCCTTATCCAGCCCAAGAGCGGCAGGGATATCGAGTTCGCGGTCATACCTGAAAATCTGGCCTCAAGCTTAAGAGCTCACATTTCATTAAATCGTCTTGAACCCGATAAACCTATATTTCCAACTACCCGTAGCGTGGTCAACAAACTCCTAAATAGGCATTCAAAAAAACTCCGTCTAAACCTCTCACCTCACGATCTCCGTAGATGGGCAGCCAGCTTCTGGGAGCGAAAGGGAGAGATTGGGATGATGAGATTCGTTCTAAGGCATTCTTTTGTAAAGGCGAGTTCAGGGGCAGTGCTGATTGATCCTTTGGCCTCGAGATACATTTCTATGTTGTCCATTGAAGAGGCTAAGGATAAGCAAGACAATTTGATGATTTTTACAACTGTTGCTGATAAAGATACTTCTGAAATCCACTGAATACTGTCCCTATCTCTTCAGGCTTGCCGAGGTCGGCGACGGCGTCGGCAATAGAATCGTGGTACCTAAGTCGGAGTAGCGGCGTCAGTTTGGCCTGGTCCAGCTCCTCCACGCCCTCACTGACATAGTGAGCCAGTACGAAACCAAGGAAAGCCTGCTGTTTGCTACTGAACTGGTCTTTTATAATAACCCTGGCTCGATTGGCACGCTCTTCGCGGGAGAGCGGCGGGAGAGCATAGGCCACATGGGCCAGGACATCAAAGAGGTCGCTTTTCTCCGCGTCAATGATTCTCTGCATCTCGACGAGCTGTTCCTTGCCAAAGCCCTTTTCAGCGAGTCCTTCCAGCAGCTTCCTCCTCGTATCCGGCGTACTCCATATGGCGCGGAGCTCAGCTTCATCATTAAAGAATTCGGGCAATCTACCGAAGAGCGCTTCCATGAATTGCTGTGCGGACATCGGCGTGCCATCCGGATGCCAGAAGCTCGTCGCCATCATATGCTGAATGGTCCGCTCCTTGCCATCAGCAAGCTTTACCCGTGCCTTTCTCTTGCATATGCAAGGGCGCTGGTTGCATTTAGGGCAAGGTTCTTTTTCACATACGCACGGCTTTTGACCGCAAACAGGGCAAGGTTGAGGCGGCTGCTTTTCGCATTGGCAGGGATATGTGCCGCATTTGGGGCACGTCTCCGGTTCTATCGGCTCTCCATCCCACTCCGGGTCGCTAAAGTGATGGTGCGCCTTCACGAAGTCGTAAATGGTGAAGTAGTCCTTGCCGTCATATAGCCTCGTCCCGCGCCCGATGATCTGCTTGAACTCGATCATCGAATTTATTGGCCTCATCAGGACGATATTGCGTATATTCCTGGCATCCACGCCTGTCGAGAGCTTCTGCGAGGTGGTAAGGATGGTTGGTATGGTCTTCTCATTATCCTGAAAGTCCCGCAGGTATTGCTCGCCAAGTGCACCTTCATCGGCTGTGACCCGGTGGCAGTAGTTCGGGTCTGGGCTGGTCTTTATCTGGTTTACGAGGTCCCGCACCACCAACGCGTGCGTCTGATTCGCGCAGAAGACCAGGGTCTTCTCCCTCTGGTCTATCTGGGACATGAATATTCCGACCCTCTTCTTCTCCCTCTCCTTGATCTCGATGATGCGGTTGAAATCTTTCTCCTCGTAACGCTTCCCGGCCTCGATCTCCCCCTCTACGACCGTGTCGTCCGGCGTATAGACATAATCATCCAGGGTAGTGGCTATCTGCTTCACCCTGAAAGGCGTGAGATAGCCATCATTGATGCCGTCCTTGAGGGAGTAGATATAGACCGGCTCCCCGAAATAGGCGTAGGTATCAATGTTGTCCTTGCGCTTGGGCGTGGCAGTCAGGCCAAGCTGCACTGCTGGGGAGAAGTATTCGAGAATACCACGCCAGTTGCTTTCATCGTTCGCGCCGCCCCTGTGGCACTCGTCTATGATAATGAAATCAAAGAAGTCAGGCGGATACTCGCCAAAATAAGGGGAGGGCTCTCCATTCTTCGGCGGCCCGCTCATAAACGTCTGGAATATGGTGAAGAAGATGCTCCCGTTCTTCGGGACTTTCCCCTTCTTCTTGATGTCCTCCGGCGCGATACGCACCAGGGCGTCTTCTGGAAAGGCTGAGAAGGCGTTGTATGCCTGGTCAGCGAGGATGTTGCGGTCAGCAAGGAACAGGATACGGGGCCTCCGTGTAGGTTCCCCTTCTTTTTTCCAGTCGATAAGATTCCAACGAGTATGGAAGAGCTTCCAGGCGACCTGGAAGGCGATGAAAGTCTTTCCAGTGCCTGTAGCCAGCGTCAGCAGAACGCGGTCACGCCCTTCGGCAACTGCCCCCAGTGCCCTTTCGACTGCGATGTCCTGATAATACCGGCTTGGATGGGAGCCACCCTTATCCTCGAAAGGCACCCTGGCGAACCTGTCGCGCCAAGCGTTATGAACGGCGAAGGTGCGGTTCCATAGTTCATCTGGCGTAGGAAACTGTCCCAGCTCTCCCTCATTACCGGTTTCCATATCTATGCCATAGATGCCTCTGCCGTTGGCCGAGTATGTAAACCTTATGGCCAACTTCCCGGCATAGTCCTTTGCCTGCCCCACACCTGTGGTCAGTTCCTCGCCCCATGCCTTGGCCTCGACGACAGCAAGCTTGGTATTGCGGTATTCCAGGACATAGTCGGCCGTCAGCGGCTTGCCGCGTCGACCCGCGCCCTCAATGCGGCCAAGGGTAATCGGGTACTCCCGCCGGATGCGGCTCCCCTCGACCACGCCCCAGCCAGCGGCCTTTAAGGTAGGGTCTATATGTTCTGCTCGGGTTTCGGCTTCGTTCATACGCGCTTTTTATTGTGCTTGAGAATGATTTTTTTCAATTGCTGGACATTGTCATGTTTGCCATCCATTCGGTGTAGCATGCGATGACAATTGGCGCAAACCGTAACCAAATCCTCAAGCCGGCTTTTAACATTTTCTCGCAGGCCACTTAAGGGTCTTCTATGATGGGCCTCAGCAAACTCACGGCCGAGTGAACCATAAGCATCCGCAAAACGAAGGTTGCAAACTTGGCATCTATACTTATCCCGAATTTTACATTCAACCGCCAAAAGCCTGCTACGTTCACGTTGTAGGTGCGATGTTACCTTTTTACGGTTTTCAATGCGTGGATAGATATCTTTATGCTCGTCCTCAGCTTTAGCTTGCGGCAGCACCCGAGCCACATCTTCGAAAAATGCCACTGCACGTGTGCAAAAATTAGTATTGCGCTCAGTAGTTTCTCGCGTTGGATCGTAAAAGCCATAAAAAGTTAATCCGTCGGCATAATTCTCGAGAATCGGTGCACTGAACTCGGTAATTGCCAGGCGTTTTGTAAGCCTTAGAAATTTGTCATTATCAGTATCATTGTCCGTGACGACACGAATTGGCCACAGTCTCTTTGAGACCCGTTTAGTAATAGAGGTTACTTGTGGTCGGAGTGGTGAACGAAAACAGGCGTAAAATTTACGCTGAGGATACCCGGAAAAGCGGTCAAGCCATATTTCCAGTTTCGGTTTCCCCTTACCAAGGTCTCCAATACGCACATACCAGCCACTCGTGTTGGACTGCGTAGCTCGCTTAGGTATTCGGATGCGTACTGCTGTGTTTTTGCACTGTTCCCTAAGACGCTCAGCAATGTTCTTGGCAACTGCCAACAATCTTGCCCGGTCATTTCGCGTTTTGATCATTTTATA
>CAZDUP010000009.1:0-19248 GCA_964508625.1 uncultured Thermodesulfobacteriota bacterium | reverse complement strand
CAGCGGACAATAATGTCTGGGGCACCTACATACACGGCATCTTCGACAACGACGCGTTCAGGGGCGCACTGCTGTCATCTTTTAAAAAGGAAAAATCGACTGAAGTGCGTCCGTTCAGCGAGGCAAAGGCAGATTCCCTCTCTTCGCTTGCGACCCTCTTCGAGCGCAGCATTGACATGCAGGCGGTCCTCAGGGTGATAGGGGTATGAAGACGATACTCGAGCTCCTTAACCCGGTGCCATTTTCGCCTCTTGTCATAATCTTTGCCTTTGCGCTCGACCTTATCGCGGGCGACCCGGAGAGGTTCCCGCACCCCGTGAGGTGGATGGGCAGGCTTGCCGCGTTAGCAGAGGGAGAGCTCCGGAGCCGACTCCCGAAGACACCTGCAGGCGAGAGGCTCGGCGGCGCCCTTCTATGGGTCATCGTCGTGGGCCTGTCGTATATCATTACCCTTGCCCTGCTATATCTCGCATACCAGATTTCTCCGACTCTGTCCCTTGTCATGGCCATATACTTTGTCTGGGCCGGGCTCTCCATAAAATCTCTGGGCGACGAGGCTGCCTCGGTCGTAAGGGCCCTGGAGCAGGGCCTCAACGAGGCGAGGGCGCGCCTTTCCCGCATAGTCGGCAGGGACACGGCCGATCTTAAGAAAGAGGGGGTCCTGAAGGCCGCTGTGGAGACTGTCGCAGAGAACGCCTCGGACGGCGTAATAGCCCCGCTATTCTTCCTTGCGCTGGGCGGCCCACCGCTCATGATGGCATACAAGGCCGTCAACACGCTCGATTCGATGGTGGGGTACAAGAACGACAGATACAGGCACTTTGGCTGGTTCGCGGCCAGGGCCGACGATGCGGCAAACTTCATACCCGCGAGGATAACCGGCTTCCTCATCGTCTCAGCCTCTTTTATTTTGGGGTATAATTGGATGAAGTCAGCTTCCATCCTTAAAAGGGACAGGAAAAAGCACCCGAGCCCGAACGCCGGCGTGCCGGAGGCGGCCATGGCCGGGGCGCTCGGCGTGCAGATGGGCGGGCCGTCATCTTACGGCGGTGTCCTCACTGCCAAGCCGCTCATCGGGGACATGGCTATTGCTTACAGCCCCGAGTCGGTCTTCTCGAGCATACGCATCATGCGCTCGGCAGCGGTGCTGATGATACTGGGCGTCTTCGCCGTGAGGACGCTCTTCATATATTTCCTGTAGCCTTTACCTTCTCTTTTCCAAAGAGGGGTAAAGTGAAGAAATAAATGATCTCACCCTCCCCTCTGTCCCCTCCCGTCAAGGGAGGGGAGGATCAATATCCATTCCCTCTCCCCTTTGCGGGAGAGGGACGAGCGAAGGGCGGGGTGAGGGGAAAGGTCCAAATCCAGGTCCTGCTTGAAAGGCACACAGTAATGCTCAACGCCCTCAAATTCATCCTGCTCCTGAGCATCGTCATCTGGGTGGGCATGCTCGTATTCTTTACCTTCATCGTTACTCCGGCAGTCTTCCAGGCGCTCCCGCGCGAGACGGCTGGCGACGTCGTCGCCAGGATATTCCCCTGGTACTGGGCGGTAGGCTACGTGGCCGGCATACTCTCGCTCTCGTCTCTTCTCGCCATCTCGTTCGTTGAAAAGGGCTTTCCGGCGGCCCGGATAATACTCCTTGCCCTGATGACAGCTTTCACCTTCTATTCAGGCATGGTGGTATGGCCCGAGGCAAAGGCCGTTAAGGCGCAGATGGCTGAGGTCAAGGGAAAAGACCAGGCGAGGTATGAGGAGCTAAGAGGCGAGTTCAAGAGGATCCACATGGAGAGCTATGCCCTCAACATAGCGGTCACTGCGGCGGGCCTGGTATTCGTATTTTTCACGTCGAGGAATATGAGGCTTTAAATAACAGGAGGGCTCAAATGGACAAAGTCTATAAGAAGATCGAGATAGTCGGCATCTCGTCCAGGAGCTTCGAGGACGCCGTGAAGAACGCGATTGAAAAGGCGTCGAAGTCGCTTCACGGCCTTGCATGGTTCGAGGTGACGGAGCAGCACGGCAAGATCGAAAACGGAAAGATAGCCCAGTTCCAGGCCGTGGTAAAGGTAGCCTTCCAGCTCGACGAATAGAATCTCCTGGAGCCGGTCCGTCAGATGGAAAATAGTGCAATCTCCTTCTTCTTCGACCCAAAGGCAATAGCCGTTGTCGGCGCGACTGAAGAGCAGGGCAAGATATCCAATATAATCCTCAGGAGCCTTCTCAGGGCGGGCTTCAAGGGCAAGGTCTATCCTGTAAACCCGAAGTACTCGTCCGTGCTCGGCATGGAGTGCCTGCCCTCTGTCGAAGACCTCCCGGAGAAGGCCGATATCGCTGTCTTAGCCATACCGGCCCCGGCTGTGCCGGATGTATTGATGAGCGCCGAGGGAAAGATACGTGGCGCCATTATCGTGGGCGGCGGCTTTGCCGAGGCAGGAGAGGCTGGCCTGAGCCTTGAAAAAGAGGTCAGGGAGATAGCGTCAAAGGCAGGCATCAGGATAATAGGCCCGAACTGCATGGGCATATACGATACGGTCTCGAGGCTCGATACCTTCTTCATACCCGAGGACAGGATACAGAGGCCGGGCAAGGGCGGCCTCTCCATCATATCGCAGAGTGGCTCATTCGCGGTGACGGCAATGGACGAGCTCGCGGCAGACGGCATTGGTGTAGCCCGCGTTGTGAGCTACGGCAACAAGACGGACGTTAACGAGGCCGACTGCCTGGACTTCCTCGCGGATGACCCTGAGACAAAGGCTGTCGCCGTATACATCGAATCCATAGGCGACGGCAGGAGGTTTGTCGAGGCTGCCTCGCGCTGCTCCGCGAAAAAGCCGGTCATGGCGGTTAAGGTAGGCAAGGGCGGGGCTGGCATCACGGCCGCGCGCTCTCATACAGGCGCCATTGCGGGCAGGTACGAGATATACAGGGCAGCCTTCAAAAAGGCCGGGGTCATAGAGCTCGACGGATACGAGGAGTTCCTTGCCGCGTGCAAGGCATTCGGAATGCAGGGCAGGGCAGCGGGCAACAGGGTCATGATAATAACAGACGGCGGGGGAGTCGGCGTAGGATTGTCTGACGCGTGCCACGCACTGGGCCTCGACGTTGCGCCGCTCCCCGAAGAGCTCTCAGAGAAGCTCAAAAGAGAGCTGCCGCCTTACTTCAGCATCAGCAACCCCCTTGACCTCACGGGCAGCGCGACCGACGAATCCTTTGCGCTCTCCCTTCAGAAGACCATGTCAGGCGATCATTACGACGTCGCCATTGTCGCGGCGCTCTGGGGGCCGCCTGCCCTGACCGATAATCTCCCGAACATGCTCTCGCAAAAGCCCGGCTTTACCGAGAAGCCTATACTCGTATGCACGCCTGGCGGCGAGTACTCGCGCCAGAGGTTCTCTCTTTTCCGGGAGGCAGGCCTTCCTGTATTCGCCACGCCGGAGGCAGCGGTGCGCGCCGCGTCAGTGCTCGCCCGGGCCGCGGGGAGGAGATGATGGACACGCGGGCCATTGAGAAGATAGTGAAAGAGGCCCTTAGCCTCGGCAGGAAGAACCTCATCGAGCCCGAGGCGCTCTCCGTCATCGGCCATGCCTCGATCCCTGTTCCAGCGCACAGGCTCGTAAAGGACGTTGCGGATGCGATAGAGGCGGCAAGGGAATTGAACTACCCTGTTGCGCTCAAGGTCGTATCGCCCGACATACTGCACAAGAGCGACGCCGGAGGCGTGAGCCTCAACATAAAGGACGCAAAGGAGCTTGAGCTCAAGTGGTCGCAGATGATACTCGAGCTCGCGGACGAGATGCCGCTCTCGTCAGTAGAGGGCTTTCTGGTCGAGGAGATGGCCCCTTCCGGCACAGAGGTGATAATAGGCGGGATACGAGACGCGCAGTTCGGCCCTGCCGTGATGTTCGGCCTCGGCGGCGTGGCTGTTGAATTATTGAAAGACGTATCCTTCAGGCTCGCGCCTGTGACAAGGGAAGAGGCCTTTGCCATGATGGCAGAGGTGAAGAGCTTCCCGCTACTTACGGGCTACAGGGGCGCGGCGTACAAAGACCTCGACGCGGTGGCGAACGCCATAATGAAGGTCGGCCAGATACTCATAGAGGTCAGCTCGATAAAAGAGCTTGAGATTAACCCTCTCGTGGTATATGAAAGAGGGGCCGTGGCATTGGACGCCAGGGCAATAATCTCTTAACAGGCTGCTGAAAAAGCCATATCTGCTTTGTTGCTATCGCCGCTCCCCGTTTTTGATCGGGGCCTCGCAATTGGGACTTTAGTAATCTTTAAGGGCTTCTCTTTGACCAGAGGCGGAAAAAAAGACATTCACGGCGGCAATATCTGGGAGGCCAACAGGCTATCCAGAAGGCCCTTTTCAGGCATACTCGATTTCAGCGCGAGCATAAACCCATTGGGCCCTCCTAAGGCGGCGGTGAAGGCGATAGTATCCGGGGTAAAACTCGTCCCGCCATATCCTGACCCGAAGAACTTGAGCCTCAAGAAGGCCATCTCTGAATCCCACGCCATTCCGGTTGCCAGCATCCTTCCGGCAAACGGCTCGACCGAGCTCATCTATCATGTCCCCAAGTTATTGAAGCCTGGCAGGGCGCTCATAATTGAGCCGGCCTTCAGCGAATACGCCAGGGCTCTTGCCATATCAGGCGCCAAGGCAGAAGGATTTGTGCTGAGAGAAAGGGACGGCTTCAGGATTGACATCTCGAAGCTCGACAAAAGGCTCTCAAAGGGCTATTCGTGCCTCTTCATGGCAAACCCGGCAAACCCGACCGGCGTGCTCTACGGAGAGGACGAGGTGCTCGAAATCATACGCCTCTGCCGCAGGCGCGGCGCTGCTGCCGTGATTGACGAGGCCTTCATAGATTTCTCCGGCGGCAGCGTCATGCGCAAGGCCGCGAGCTCAGGCGCCATTGTATTGCGCTCGATGACAAAGTATTACGCGCTCGCAGGCCTCAGGCTTGGCTATGCAGTGGCAGATGGAAAGACGATAGACGCCCTCTCGCGGCTCATGCCGCCCTGGTCTGTCAATACGCTCGCCTCGATGGCAGGGGTTGCCGCCCTCTCTGACAGGGCATACACGGAGAAGACAGCCGAGTGGCTCTCAGTTGAGCGCGATTATCTTTTCAAGGGTCTGTCATCTATAGTTGGGTTTGAGCCCCTGCCGTCATCAGCCAATTACGTCACGGTAAAGATAACCGCGCGCACGGAAGCGGCCAGCCTTGCGGCCAGGCTCTTCAAAAAGGGCCTGCTCATAAGGGACCTCTCCGCATTCAGCGGCCTCGGGCCGAAGTTTTTCAGGGTGGCAGTGCTCAAAAGGGGCGCTAACAGGCGGCTATTACAGGCTTTAATGGAGATACATCGGATCGGGGATGATAGGTAACAGCCTCTCTTTTAAATCTCAGGGCAGACAAATGTTCAACTTCCCCCTGTTCTAAAGGGGGAATGAGGGGGATTATCTATTGGCGCGCATGCGCACACTACATTGTGGCCCGCTTTCTTGGAAACAGGAAGTCTCTCAAAGGCTTACTTTTACAACGGTCTTGACGTTGCCGCGGACGTTGAAGTCCGCAACGACGTCGAGCCGCCTCGGCGAGAGAAGGGTCTTGAGGTCGTCAAAGATGAGGTTTGTTACAGCCTCGTGTGATATGGCCCTGTCTCGGAAGGCGTTGAGGTAGAGCTTCAGGGACTTGAGCTCAACTACCTTCTTGTCAGGGACATAGGTGATATTGATGGTCGCGAAGTCCGGGTAACCGGAGCGCGGGCAGACGCAGGTGAACTCCGGGTAGGATATCTCTATGGTATAGTCCCTGTCCGGACTCGTGTTCTCCCAGGCCTCGAGCCTTGCCTCTTCTATGGCCTTTGCGCCGTATTTCTTTCCGTCCATCGCCTGATTATCTCCTTCAAAGCATATATTAGCAAAATACTGGGAAAAGTAAAAAATAAAAACGGGTTACGGCTGTTTTGGCGTGTGGTAAATGCAGGAATCAGGGTGTTTTTTCCGGATTTCCCTTGACAAAGGCCGATATTTTTTGTAACGTTACAAGATTCGGTTGTGTGCGCCTGTAGCTCAGTGGATAGAGCATCGGCCTCCGAAGCCGAGGGTCGGAGGTTCAAATCCTCTCAGGCGCGCCAGGCACCCTGGGGGGCCAAGCTCCCGCCCATCAGATAAATAACGAATCCAAAGTTTGGGCCGCTAGCTCAGTTGGTAGAGCAGCTGACTCTTAATCAGCGGGTCGTAGGTTCGATCCCTACGCGGCCCACCAAAAAGCAAGGGGTTACGGAGAAATCCGTAACCCCTTTTGATTTTGAAGAGATTGGCCCGCCCAGCGCTCTATCCGTCTGCCCTATAAGCCTTCCTTGCCGTAGGCTGCCATGAAGACATCCACGGCGTCTTTTACCCTCGCCTTTATTTGGGCCTTTGACGGGGCGGGATAGCCCACGGGCATGGCGATGTGGTCCTTGACGAGCAGCATTCCAACGAAAAACTCGGCGGCGCGCATGGGGTTTTTTACGTTGAGCCTGCCTGCCTCGTGCTCTTTTTTCAGATACTCTGCCATGCCGCTCCAGGTCGTCCTGGGGCCGGATTCAAAGAACATGCGCGAGAGCTCCGGAAATCTGCCGGAGTTCGATACCGCGAGCCTGAATAGCCCTATGCCCTTTTCATTGAGTATCTCGCCGCACATCATTACGCCTATCCGCGTCAGCACTTCGCGCGGGCTCTGGCCCTCCCTGACCGGCATTTCGGTGGCCTTGAGCGCGTCGTTGGCCATTGCCACGATTATCTCGCGTAATAGCCCTTCCTTGGTGCCGAAGTACTCGTAGACCGAGGACTTTGAACCGCCCGACCTGCGGATTATCTCATCCACGCTTACGGCGGCGTAGCCTTTGCTGATGAAGAGATCGAGGGCCGCGTTCATTATCGCCTCACGCCTTCTCTCTCCGGGGCCCTTCAGTTTTCTCTCAGTTCCCATTGTTCACCGCGCCTCTTGATGGCGTCCTGAATACGATGAAGACGAACAGCGTCATGGCCCCAAGCGATAGCATCGAACCGGCCGCTGCCCCGGCCTCTGCGGCAGCAACACCGGAGACAAGCAGAACGAGCGAGAAAGTGAGTACAAGGAGGCCCGCGTTAGCGAGCCACAGGTGTACAACTGCCGACGCCCTGGCAGCTGCCGATGGGACCATCTGGTAGTACAGGGCGTATATGGCCATCGAAGCCCAGCCGATGAGGTTCAAGTGGGTGTGGACCGACCGCAGCGTGAAATCCTTGCTCGCCGCCATCACCAGCCCGAGCGCGAAGCCCGCTAAAGCATAAATTACTCCGGATTTCATGAAATGACCAGCTAATTTGTTCATGGCGCCTCCTGTTATGAGCGGGATTAGTTTTCGATTGCAGGCCTGAAAAGCGACGACGAAGCGATATGGCCGGTTGCCGCGAGTCCGGGGCAGTCATCGCAAGTTTCTCCGTTGAGCGCCGTGAACCGCGAACGGTCCATTATGGCGGCGTACTTGCCGGGCGTATAGGTGTCTTCGAGCGAGGCCATAAATTTCTCCATATTTGTGGTGTTTCTGTATGTGTAGCCATCGTAGCTGTCCTTGAAGCTCTCGACGAAACACTCTACGCTCATGTTGTCTCCGGCATGGGAGGGAAGGGCAAAGCATGCAACTGTAGCTGCGATCATTACGGCTTTCATCGCAATTGTCATCCTCTTCATGGCGCTCCTCCGATCAGGGATTTATCTGGATTGGTTCTGCTTGCTTTATATTTTGCCATCTGGTTTCGGCGCAATCTGATCTGCCCGCCTGTGGCGGGGATGTCTCGAGCGTAAGGCCATGAGGTCCCGGCTCTCTCATATATGTCCCAGGTTGACTGCCGCATGGCCCTGCCTCCCGTCGCTCATTTATGTACTGTACGGTACAGTACTATGTACGGATAGTACTCGACAGTACAGAATCTGTCAAGTATTTTCTCTGCTTTTTAGCGCAATTTTATGTACTGAGGCGTGCCGTATGCGATTTTATTGTACTTTTTGGTACACTTTCAGGCCCTCCGGAGCCGCCCCATCGCCTTCGATAAGGTTTCAGCCCCTGCGCGGCCCACCAGACAAAAAGGGTTTCGCAAAATCCGTAATCCCTTTTTGTATTCCCTGTACTTTCGTACAGTTATGCGTAAAGACGGCCGCAGGTGGTACAGGCCGCCGCATGCGGAGCGATATAATAAGGGGGCGTTCGTGAGCCCCGCAGGCGCAGCGGCAATCCGGCAGGCAGGGTCACGCTGACTTAGAAGTATCGCAAATATAATTACGGAAAACCCCATGAGATGCCCGAAGTGCGGCGTTGAGCAGCCCGAATCAGATACCTGCGTGAGCTGCCAGATAGTAATAAGCAAATACAAAAGCATGGAGGAGGAGAGGCGCCTCCAAGCCATCTATGCCTCCGTGCCGAAGGCCAGGCCTGGCCGGGCGCTTCTGGACATTTCCGTTGTCATGAAGATCGCGATTGCGATCGCCTTCTTTGCCATCGCGGCTACTGCCATTGGATGGTTCAGGGAAGGATACCTTGAGGGGCGCGTCGAAGAGGGCAGGCTCATTGCGGAGGCAGGCGAAAAGGCCGATGCGGACGGACCCCCTGTTTCGACTCCAACAAGAGAGTACGTGAACAGGCATTACGGCTTCAAGCTCGCCATCCCGGCGGGCTGGCATACGTTCACCGTTGATGAGGCGATAAGCTGCGGGAGGATAAGGCGTTACCAGGGGGATGACTACTTCCTTATTACCGGGCCATGGCAGAGCCCGGAGCCAGCTGCGCTATATGTCCTGAGGCCCATTGATTCGAACCTCCTCAGCGGCAAGGATTGGAAGACCTTTGTCGCGGAGCTGGAGGCCGAAGGCAAGAAGATTTTATACGAGGACATCGAGGATATCGGCGGCCTTAAGGTGCACAAGGCCGGTTTCATGATGAATGGCATATACAAGGAGATACACATCTTCAAGACGCCGGGCGGCGAGGTCGCGGAGTTATATTTCCTCATAAACAACTTCAACAGCGACGGCCTTTACGCCATGAGGGACGTGCTCGCAACACTGGAGAAGATTTAGAGAGGCCCGGCGCGGCAGATATTTTAAAAAAGAGGGGCTGCGGGATCCCGCAGCCCCTCTTTTTTTATCCGCAAGCCGCTATCGTAATCCGTCACGCTATTTCGACGCGTAATATCCGTAGATAGTCCCGGGACTCGCGAGACCTATGAAGTTCCTGAAGGTGTCCTCAGATTCGAAGTAGAAGACCCTGCCCGAGGCGTCGGCATATGTCATTGCCGCTGATTTGTCCACTTTGCGTTCCGTGAGCGGGTCCAGGGCAAAACGTATCGAAGGATTTTGCCTGAGCGTAAATGCATAAGCTCCGGAGATGTAATAATCCCTGCCCCCAATAGAGATTGCCTCCTGTCTGCTGCCATAGAACCTGTTTGTGACCATGTTGACCTGGTCAGGGTTCACCTTTTTAAGCCACAGGCTGGCTGGGCCGGTCACCCTTACGCCGTTCACCGGGTTTTTCGACCGGATGGCTTCCATGCGCAGGCTTGCAGCGTAGTTCTCCTTGACCGCCTGAAGTGTTGCGAGCGCCTTTCTGTTAGCCGCGTCAACAGGGCCGGTTTCGGCAGCAGCATTTGCTGAAAAGGCCGCGATGGACGCAAAAACGGCTATTATCATGATCGTAGATTTCATGTTGCCCCCTTAAGATGGAAATTATTTTATGGAACAAAGTATATGGGTTTTCAGAAATTCGGCAAGCACCTAAGTCACAAATCCCGTCCTCACGTCCACGCCAGGCCGAACATTGACTTTTCACGGTCCGGGGATTATCTGTACATGATCTCGGCGACAGTCGACCTGATCTCTTTTACCTGCGAGGGCTTGAGCAGATGCCTGATATTATTTGTTTTAAAGAATGCGCGGCGCTCCTCGTCAATGACGCCCGTGAAGAAAAGGAAGCGTTCCTTTGTGCTCGGATATCTTTCAGCCGCCCTCTCAAAGAATTCCCTGCCGCCCATGACCGGCATGTCGTAGTCGGTCACTATCACGGCATAGTATCTTTCGCTCAGCAGCCTGAGCCCGTCCGCGCCTGTGCTCGCCCTGTCTATTACGCCCTCTGAGCCGAGGGTCGCCACGAGCACGTCAAGGAGCATCTCGTCATCATCGACGACCAGTATCTTCTCCTCCAGCACCTTCGGCAGCCCAGCTATCTTCTCAGCGTATCTGTCGTACTCCGGCCTGCTTTTTATGAAGCGCAGTATCTCCATCTTGTGCTGGTTGATCTTCGAGATGGCAGGCATGAATTCCCTTGCCGAGTGCCTCATGATGCTTATCACGTAAAGGAACATGTCGTTCCACTCCGAGAACTCCATCGCTGTGATGAGGTCCACGAACTCGTCCTTCCCGAAATTCCCTGCCGCTATCTTTTTCCGCGATGATAGAAAGTAGTCCTCTATCCGGGCCCTTTCCTCGCCGGAGAGGCTAAGCAGGGCCGGGCGGCTGATCTTGCGCTCTTCGAAGAGCTCTCTGGCCTTGATCATCAAGCCGTGGTGCTCATCCTCTTCAAGGCTCAGATGCCGGCTGAATTCCGCGAAATCAGAGTCCCGCTGAAGGCTGGAAGCAGCCTCCGCATAGACCTCGGTTGCCAGGGACTCGATATCGATAAGCCAGTCTATGATCTCCTTCATGGGCAGGCCCCTTCACCGGTCTTTTTTTAGCTACTACCCGGCGCATTGGAAATACGGCCGAAAACAATGGGGCTGCGCCTGGGTTAAGCAGCCCCATTGTCATTTTCATGCGGCCTTTTTCTCCTCGAGGTTAGACGTGCAATGCCCGCAACGCCTTGCGTTAACAGGTATGGCGGAGAGGCAGAACGGGCACTCCCTTATCGCGGCTTCAGCGGGAGCTTCCTCTTTCTTGAGCCTGTTGGCATATTTTATGAGAAGGAACATGGCAAAGGCTACTATGAGGAAGTTCACGACGAAGTTGAGGAAGAGGCCGTAGTTTAGCGTTATTGCGGCCGCCTGCCTCGCTTCCTCGAGCGAAGCGTAAGGGCCGGGCGGAGTGCCTGCCCTGAGTACCGCGAAAAGGTTTGAAAAGTCGCTGTTGAAAACAAGGCCGATTGGAGGCATGAGCACATCTTTTACAAACGAATTTATGACCGCGCCGAACGCGATGCCTATGATGATGCCCACGGCCATGTCGATAAGGTTCCCCTTGAGGGCGAATTCCTTGAATTCCTTGAGCATACAAGCCTCCTTTCCCGCAGCGTGATTGAAGCGCGGGGTACGTTCATATATAAATCAAGCCGCCGGAGGGGCCGTTTGTCAAGGGATGTGCCTTGTCTGCCCTCGTGCCCAAAGTCACTTTCAAATCAAGATGATTGTAGAACAATAGGGGCGCCTTAATCGACGATTCCCGGAGGACTGAGCATGGCTGATTGGGTCAAGGTGAACAACTGCAAGATGGACAGGCATTTTCTGGAAGGGAATATCGCTGAGGCAAGGAAATACGTCTGGGAGCCCGTGCGCTGGGAGCGTGACAACAGCGGCCATGCCCATTGCATGATCTGCCTCAATACTATACCAGAGGAAAGGGCGCCCGTGGCAGATGGCCTCTATTACAGGTCCGGCGCAGGATGGCTCTGCATCTTCTGTTTCCAGTCGTTTCTGCGCCAGGCAATGGTCAAGAGGGTCTTCTGATCACGGGAACTGGATGGTCCTGACCAGCTGCCCTTTTTCATCCTGCACCCGCAGGAGCTCCGGATTCTTCTTGCCCTGCCGCAGATAAAGGAGCGCGCTCTCTATTTCGTCCTGCCCGGCCTTCATATACTCCATCCTCGCGAGATATACGGCGTCAGATATGGCTATGTTGAGGTTCGCGGCATCGAGGTAGATGGCGTCGAGTCTCTTTATGATGTCTGTCTTTGATACGCCCCTGACCATGTAGCTCATGAGCTCCTGGTTTCTCTTGGCCGCGAGGAGCTCCTTTTCCATCTCTGTCCATAACGTCAGGTCCTCGCCCGTGAAAACAGGGTTGTCACGCTCGAGGTCTATCTTCATTGCCATCTCGGCAAATTTTTCCTCGCTGTAGCCACGCGTCCGGGTGTAACCTTCCTTGATTACAAAAAAACTCCCCGCTAAAAAGCCGTCGAGAAAGCCCTTCTTCTGCGCAAGGTCCCATTTGGCCCAGTCGTTGCCGTCAGCCTCTTTTGCGGCCACAACGGTCTCCGGGCTGTTAGCCCAGGCGTGCGAGCCTGCTGCCAGAAATAGGCAGAGCAGGATGCCATGAAGGAGTTTTTTCATTAGAATCGACCTCCGAAAGTTAGTGAGCATGATAGAAAGCAGATGCAGTATTACGGCGAAAAGGATGCCACAACCGGTTAAGACGGCCATGAAGTAGGAGTTAAAAAACTCTAATGCCGTCCTGAATGCGTCAAAGGAACTTGAGGCAGCGGGATTCTAACGCGCGAGAAGGCGTTTAACTGTGTCCAGGGTCACTTGAAGGCGGAAAATGAATGGTATGGGCAGGTTGCTGCGGGTGTCAGAAGGAGCTTCTATTTTTTTGAGCATCAGAGCACGACGACCTCGTCGCTTTCCAGTCAACGTCCGGCAGCAGGGGTTCCGTCTTTTCCGGCCGGGGCGTATCTGCGATCTGCCTCTTTATGCTCTCCACCCGCGATGCGGTCGACGGGTGCGTGGAGATATAGCTCAGATAGGCCTCGGCCTTCTCTAAATCCTTATCCTTGCACTCGCAATCCGCCAAGCGTTCAAAGAAGGAGGCAAGGCCGTTCGGGTCAATGCCTGAATTGATAAGAAGCCCGGCGCCCTCCCGGTCAGCCTCGTCCTCTAGCTCCCTCGAGTAGCTCAAGTTTCCGAGCGTGCCTGCCGCGCTCGATATTGCGCTGAAATCCCCGAAGGCCAGAGAAAATAGTATCCCGGTGGAGAGGCCCTGGAGCATGCCCTGGGTAGAGTGGCGCTGGAGCGCATGCTCCATCTCATGGGCCATTACGCCTGCGAGCTCCTCAGGGCTCTCTGTTGCCTCGATGAGCCCTGAAAAGAGGACGATATGCCCTCCGGGCGCGGCAAAGGCGTTTACCATCGGGTCGTCGAGGACATAGAGCTTGAAATCATAGGGGTTTGGAGGCGTGGCAGCATCGAGCCTCTTCAATATACGCTCGGCTGAGGCGGTCAACTCAGGGGATGAGCACTGAGGGACGATGTCCGTGAGGCCTTCGACGAAAGAGCGCCCGAGCCTATCTTCGATCGACGGCGGCACGTGCCTGGCGGCAAAGGAGACGGCCGCGGGTATTGCCAAGAAATAGGCAGCCGCAGCAATGGCGATTGTAAGGAGCGCAGCGCCAGGGATAATAAACAGGCTCTTCCTTGCCCGCTCCGGGCTTGAGAATTTTCTGCCGTGTCCGGGCGCTATCTTTCGGAGGGTCTTTATGAAGTCAGGGTCTTTTATTATGAGGGCCTCGCCCCCGCGTTCGAGCCTTACTGGCTCGCCCTCGTTTTCGCCCTGGGTCTGTTCGACTTCACTGAAGGGCCAGATAAAGGAGGAGCCCTCTTTTTTTATGACAAGCCCTTCGGGCGAGGCCGACACCTCTGCATCGTGCCTCTGGGCGGTCTTTCCGTCGTAATAATGCGCCTGCCAGAAGAGCCTCACGCCATTACATCGCCATGTCGATGTCGAGCGCGCCGGCGAGGCCCTCTCCAACTGCCTTGGCATTCTGCGGCGCGTGCGCAATCTTTCCGAATTCGACCTCTCCTGTCATGGTGAGGTGTTTCGAAAGGAACCTGACGCCCCGGACTATGACCCAGGGATAGGCAAGGCCCAGCGTGAGCGCCAGGAGAAAGAAGTTGCCGATGGTGAACGAAAAGAGCTGTCTGCCAGTCGCGTCAAAGGCGAAGCGAGCAGCCCCGAACGATGTATGCTCCCAGTCGTAGCGAGAGGTCTTTGCCGAATACCAGAACCAGCAGAGCCCGAGCGTGGGAATCGTAAGGAGCCACGCCTTGAGGAAGTCCTTCCTTATATCCTCGGCCTTTCCGTCATAGCTGAACGGCGCTGTGCCGTAGCTGCTGTTCGTGCGCCAGAACCTTTCCTTCTGGCAGTGGAAGTAGGGCGAGTAGAGGCCGAAGGTGAGGAGGGTAAGAAGCGTGCCCTTTATATGGATGAAGGTGTATTCTTTGGCTCTGCCTCTGAATGAGAAGGACGCGCCGTGCCAGAAAGTGCGGCTGAGCCTGTATCTCCACGAGCCTACCAGGACAGCCGGGAAAAGGAGGAACATTACAGGTATGACGAGCAACGCGAACGCCGGGTGAACAAACGAAGAGAGGGCGTTGGGCACGCCGAGGAGCAGGGCCATTATGGCCGCTGCCTTAAGCCAGCCGATGAAGAGCTCTTTGCCGGAGCCAGTAAAGCTGAACCTCTCTCCCATGAGCTCGGTGGAGCTGAAGAGGTATCTCCGTATCTTCGCCTTGCCCCAGAAGTGGTAGATGCCGAAGGTAAGGAGCGCAAGGAGGTTGCTCACAACGTAGAGGCGAAGAAGCGAGAGGCCCTTGCCATTGAACGACAATTTGTGTTCGGCAGTAGGCTGAGTTTTTTGTTTTGCCGCGGAGATGGGTACGACCTTCTGCTCAACCGCCTTTGGCTCCTGCGTCCTGGCCTCAGGCGTCGCCGCGGCCCGTGCAGCAGGGGCTCTGCCATCGGCAGGCTGGGGCTTGTGCGGCGCGCTCTCTGAGAGCCATTCGACGCCTAATGTCTCGGGCTCAGGAGGCATGCTGAAAAGGAACTTGTGGTTGCATTTGGGACAGGTCGCCGTAGCGCTCCTGAAGTTCAGTTTCCGCGGGTCTGTATCTTTTTCGTAATTGCACGCCGGGCATGATATCCGCAAGGCAGCTCTCCTTTGAGTGTAGTCAATTCCTTATATCGCCCTGCGGAATTGAAACTTGACCGGTTTTTAACCGGAAGTTCCAGCCGGTCAACAGGCATTTACATGGCCGGTTTTTCTTCCAAAGAATACCGGCAGGGGTTAAAATAGACATACCTTTGATTTTATTGGTCTTTTGACGAATGGAACAAGGCGCGACCAAGTAACGTTGATATCAGTATGCATGAGAAAAAGAGCGACCTGTATCTGATAGAGAGGACAAGGAACGGCGATGAGGCGGCCTTTGAAGCCCTTGTCCTCAGGCACCAGGACAGGGTCTTCAACATCTGCCGTTATATGCTGGGCGAGAGGGATGCCGACGACGCTGCCCAGGATACCTTCATAAAGGCGTACAGGAGCCTTGGCAGCTTTACACCGTCTCCGGGCTTTTCAGCATGGATATCGCGCATCGCTGTCAATACATGCATCGATTACAGGAGAAGGCCCTCCAACCTGTCGCTTAGCGCAACGACCCCCGAAGGAGAAGAGTACACGCGCGATCTGCCGTCAGGCGCGCCGGGGCCGGAGAGATCCCTTGAATCGAAGCGGGCCGGCATTGCAGTTGCAGATGCGCTCGGAAGGCTGCCCGATAAGCTCAGGGCAGTGGTGGTGTTGAGCGAGATAGAAGGGTTCTCGTATGAAGAAATCGCGGCCCAGCTGGAGATACCTGTCGGCACGGTCAAATCAAGGCTTTCGAGGGCAAGAGAGGAGTTGAAGCGCCTGCTCGTGGCTGCAAGGGAACAAATATGAGGGGCAGTGCGTTTACATACAGGAGAGGATAGATGGACTGCAAAAGAGCAAAGGCGATTCTGGAAGATGCTGTTGACGTGCTGCCGGAAGAAGAGCAGGGCGCGCTCTCGGCGCATCTCAAGTCCTGCGAGCCGTGCGCGCTGGAGCTAAGAGAGCTTCGCGAGATGCGCTCCCTTCTGGCCTCTTCTCCGAGGTACAAGGCCCCTTCGGGCTTTTCAGCCAGGGTAATGGCGCGGATAAGAACAGAGGGTGAGATGTACAGGGAGCCAGGCTTTTTCAGATGGCTCATGTCAATGCCGATGCACATCAAGGCAGCCGAGGCCGCTGCTGCTCTGCTTGCCGTCTGGATCGGGGTCTGGTCAGCCGGTTTCCTCTCTGAGAGGATAGCAGCCGGGCAGGCAGCCGAAGACTATACTGAGCTGGCTTCCCTGGAAGAGCTCGGCACTGTGCCCCCCGGTTCAATGGGAGAGATGTATCTTTCGATGAAGGAGAACGGAAATGAGCAGTAAGGCCCTTAAGCTGGCTCTAATGGTCTCTATGATATTAAACCTGTCGATACTCTCGGCTGCCGGGTACTTCTATTACAGGGACGTGATGTGCGCCCCTTCAGGAACGGCTGAGAAGAGGCATGCGGCATTCGCGAAGAAGCTCGGCCTCTCATCTGAGCAGCGGGAGAAGATGCGCCAGGAAGAAGACAGGTTCTCGAGCGCTACCGAGGCTGCCAGGGCAGGGCTCATGTCAAAGAGAAAGGCGCTTCTGGATGTATTGAAGGAGGAGAAGCCGGACAGGGCGGCCATTGACGCGATACTTTTAGACGTGGTCAGCCTCCAGGGCAGGATAGAGGCGCAGGCCATCGAGCACATACTGAATGAAAAAGCCGTGCTCGACAAGGGACAGCAGGCAAGGTTCATGGAGCTGCTTGAGAAGCGGCTTGAGAGGGCGCATTCGCGCGAAGACAGGCACAGGGAAAGGGGCTTTGCCCGGTAAGCAAACGCAAAAGGAGGAAGTATGAGAATGTCACTCGGAAAACCGGCCATGATACTCGCAATCTTTTTCGCCGCATCTTCATTCGCGGCGCTGCCCGTCAACGCGGACTACAGGGCCAAAGACGGCAAGGAATCACATGAGTATTGCAGCGAAAAAAGGCATGACGAACACGGCAAGTCTGAAAAGGCGCAGTGGAAGAAATCCCTCACAGCCGGGCAGAAGGCAGAGGTAGCGAACCTTCGAGTCGCTCTGAAGAAGGAGCTTTCCACAACCAAGGCAAAGCTGGAACTGAAGGAGGCGGAGATAGGCGGCCTCGTGGTCTCGGACGCCCCTGACAGGGCGGCCCTTGACAAGCTCATTGGCGAGGCAGCGGAGCTTAAAAAGGAGATGATGACGGCGAAATACGCCCACATGGTCAAGGTCAGGAGCCTCCTTACCGCAGAGCAGAAGGCGGCCTTTGACATGGAGGTCCTCTCAGAGAGCAGGCACAAGGACAGTCACTGAAAATTATTGCGGCTTGAATCTCTAAGGGTTGAATTTCCCGCCGCTTGCGGCGTCTTTCTTGACGCCTCCACCTTGACGGTGGAGGCTGGGAGGTGGTGAAAAAAGCTTTCACCCTCCCCTCATTCCCCTCCCGTCAAGGGAGGGGAGGATTGAAAGATACCCCGCTGCTTGCGGCGCGGTAGTTCATTGACGCGGGGACACTGGCATGGGGCAGCCGGGGTCCCCGCAGCCGTTTTATGCCCCCACTACAGAAAAGAGGAAAGAGGAAATGACCCGCAAGTTGACGGCTGCAGCCCTCTTTGTAACCTTCATCGCGATGGCGACCTCAGGGCTCATGATGTTCTTTGTCGAAAGGCCGTCGTTCACAATCCAGATGCACCCGGTCCACAAGCTCTTCGGCCTGGTCATGGTGGCGTCAGCGGCTCTGCACATATGGCTCAACCGCAGCGCCCTGGCCAGCTACCTGAAGGCGAGGAGAACCGCGCTGGCCGCAGGAGCGCTTGCCTTTGCCCTCGTCATACTCTATGGCATTGCCGTTAATAACCCTGTGCCGCAGGACCTGGCAGTCCAGATTGATGAACTGGCGCAAAAAGCCGAGGGGCATTGACCGGAATGATGCCGCTTGACAAAGCTCCATTCTCTGATTAATATGTAAACATGCTTAAACGCGTTAAGAAACAAGAGATGCCTGAAGAATACTCGATTGACGAGTGCATAGAACTGCTGCGCGCTCTCTCGGATAATACGCGCCAGCAGATTATCGCCATATTCAGGACTCACAAGGAAGTATGCGCCAGCGACATAGCAAGGCAGTTCACCCTTAGCCGCCCGGCCATATCCCACCACTTGAACCTCATGAAGAGGGCCGGGCTTCTGAGGTCGCGCAAGGACGGCAAAGAAGTCTATTATTCATTCAACAGGGATCGCGTGACCGGGCTTATAGAATCAATACTGGAGAGCCTGAAGAAGTGCTGCTGAGTTTTTTTGCCTGATGCGTCAACGTGCTTAAGCCTGTTTATTTCAGTAACTAAAGGGGGGGCGGACAATGAGACTTGCAAAAAAGGCGATAAAGGTTTCTGCAGCCGCAGTCGCATTCCTTATCCTGGCTTTTCTTGCCGCGTTCATCCTCACGTCCGGCGAGCACGCCCTGCCAAAGACTGCCGCCGAAGACCCGTCCGTGCCGCGCGTAGCAATAAAGGGCAACGTCTTCCATGCCGAGGCCTTCGGCAGCCCGGAGAAGCCGGTGGTCATCGTCATCCACGGCGGCCCTGGCTGGGATTACAGGAGCCTGCTGCCCTTGAAGTCTCTCTCCGATGAGTTCCGCGTAATATTCTACGACCAGCGCTCAACCGGCCTTTCGCCCAGGGTCGATCCCATTGGTATCACTCTTGAGAGTACGATAACGGACCTCGATTCCATAGTGGACCATTACTCAGGCGGACAAAAGGTGCATCTCGTGGGGCACTCCTGGGGCGCCATGCTCGCCTCGGCCTATCTCGGCAGATACCCTGAAAAAATAGAAAGCGCCGTGCTCGCAGAGCCGGGCTTTCTCACGACCGGGCTCATGAAGGAATCAAAGGCGAGCTTCGGGCCAAAGCTGGAGGCTGGTTTTATCTACAGGGCTGGCCGGGCATGGTTCGAGTCGCTCCATCTGGATGGCAACAGCGAGGCGCGACTCGATTACATCGTCGGGCAGGTCGCTCCATATGCCAACCCCGGATTCTATTGCGGAGGCGTGATACCCGATGCAGTCAAGCTCCATTGGAGGACCGGCTCAACCGCTATGCAGGCCATCATGAACTCGGCAATGGACAAGGACGGCGTCATGCAGATCGACCTTACAAAGCGCGTCGAGCGCTTCACTGAGCCGGTACTGTTCCTGACGGGCGAATGCAACCAACTCATCGGCAAGGCCTTTCAGGCCAGGCAGGCGGAGTTTTTCACGAACGCGGAGTTGAAGGTAATAAAGGGCAGCGGACATATGATGTTCGGCGAAAAGCCTTTAGAATCGATAGCAGCCGTAAGGGAGCACCTGAA
>CAZDUP010000008.1:18328-20303 GCA_964508625.1 uncultured Thermodesulfobacteriota bacterium | reverse complement strand
GCGGCAATCGAGCAGAACCATGACGAGGCCGGGATAATATGGCCCAGGCCTCTTGCGCCATTTGACTGCATGGTGCTGCCCGTGAACGTGAAAGACGAGGAGACCCGCAAGGCCGCTGAGGCGCTCTACAGCGAGCTTGGCGGCGAGTTCGAAGTGCTCCTCGACGACAGGGACGAGAGGGCCGGGGTGAAGTTCAAGGACGCCGACCTCATCGGAATACCGGTGCGCGTGACCATAGGGGAGAGAAACCTCAAGCAGGGCAAGGTCGAGATAAAGGAGAGAAGGGGCGGGGAGGTGCGCCTCGTGGACCTTAAGGACGCCGCTGCCGAGGTGAAACGGTCTTTGAGCTGAGCCGCCATATCTGATTAAAAAACAGACGCCCGCCGCATTATGCGGCGGGCGTCTGTTTTTTTACCCTCTCTACTGCTTCGAGACCCTCTTCCTGATGTACATCGCTCCCATAGCGGCCGCGCTCAGGAGCGCCATTGTGCCTGGCTCCGGTACAGCGTGGTTATTTCCGTTCTTGGGCGGGCAGTATACGCCTCCATTGTTGCCGTTGGTGCCGTTGATGTAGCGGTGCCTGCGATTGGTGTCAGTTGCAGAGCTGTCCACCGGAGCGAATACCGTAAGGCCGAGCGCTACGAGTGCTGCGAGCATCAGGCTTCTTTTCATCTTTCTCTCCTTTTACGTTTTTTTGGATCTGCTGCGTTCAGATACGGCAGGCGTCAGGGGCGATTTTTCCTTCTGAACACGGCGCCCATGCCAAGCGTCGCTGCCAGCAGCGCGAGCGTGCCTGGCTCGGGCACCTGGCCATTGCCATTTCCGTTCCCATTGCCGGACTCCGCGTCATGCGAGAATGGCGCGAACTCATCCACGTCGATGTCTCCGTTGACTGCTTCCTTGGTATAGAGGTCGAAATGTATCCTTACGCCCTCGTCGAGGTCGGAGACATCGACCAGAAAGTCCTCAAAAAACATATCTCCATTGGGGTCTGGCGTCGGCCCTTGTCCAGCGTCGTCCTGTGAATTGTAAGCCGTTGCCGTATTGGCCGGGTCGAAGGTGAAGGCGAACTCAGTGAAGAAGGTCGGGAATATGCCGTGCTGTGAAAGGTCGCCGGGGTCGAACGCGAGGTTTGCCTCAAGGGGCGGGACGCCGAAGAGCATGTCCGCCGTAACGTCTATGGTCGCGCCGTTGAAGGTGAAGGAACCGAGGTCCACATCCGCGGGGCCGGTCTGAGGCACCACCGCCGCTGAGATAAAGAAAGTGTCGGCGATCGTCGTATCCTGGTCAGGGATGAGAAGGGCGAAAAGCGTGAACTGGTCGCTTGTCGCTACGATCGTATCCGTCGTGTCGTCGTATACGCCGTTCAGGATATCCAGCTGAAGCGTAGGCTGCGCCAGGACCGGTCCTGCGGCAATGAGCGGCGCGGCAAGTGCGGCTCCGGCTAGAAGGCCTCTGATACCTCGTTTCATGTGCACCTCCTTTTCTGTTTTTGAACAGTTTAGTTTAGCAAAGGCCGTGCCAAAGTCATTTGCACGATAAATGGCGGACTTTTTTCGCCAGTCAGTAAAATCTTTTTACTCCGGTATTCGCGCACCATTCTCATGCCCTCTGAAGAAATCCCCTCAAGTGAGCGTGTGGCTTGATTTATTTTTGGACCGGAAATGAATGGAAACCTGTTTTACATGCCATTAAGTTTTTTTACTGCATGACTGAACCAGGGAAAAAGATTGCAGGGCGAGACCTTTCTGTAAAGGCGGTTGACAAACCAGTTTTTTGGGCTATCCTCTTTGAAAAACTACTTGGGAGGTGTGCATGAAAAGGCTCTTGGCCGGATCTTCTCTTGCAGTTCTGATGGGGATAGCCTCGCTCCCTGGCGCCGCCTGGGCCCAGGGCACGTTCGCGACTAACGTAGGCTGCGGCCTCGGCAGCATAATCATGAAGGAGAGGGACTCAACGCTCTTCCAGGTGCTGG
>CAZDUP010000008.1:13885-18318 GCA_964508625.1 uncultured Thermodesulfobacteriota bacterium | reverse complement strand
CGTTCGCCAGTAACGAGAAGCTCAACAACTTCGTGGCAGTCAACATGGAAACGCTTGCCCAGGACATGGCAACGGGAAGCGGAGAATCGCTCGTGACGCTCGCGGAGCTCATGGAGGTCCCCGCTGAAAAGAGAGGGGCCTTCTATGCCTCGCTCCAGTCGAATTTCACGAAGATATACACCTCTTCGGACGTGCAGTCGGCCGAGGTGATAGACAACATCTCAAAGACCGCGTTCTGATTAAGAAAAGCTGAAAGATGATAAATTAAGGGTTGACACGCGCCTCCATAAGGGATATAGATTTCAAAACCCTTAAGGAGGTCGTAGATGAAAAGACTTTTGGCTGTTGGCTCATCGCTCCTACTGGCAGGCGTGCTCTTTATGCCTGCAAGCGCTTCTGCACAGGGCGCGTACGACACCAATACCGGGTGCGGTCTTGGTAACATGCTCTTCCAGGAGATCGGTCAGGACAAGCTGCTTTTCCAGGTCTTTGCCGTGACGACCAACGGTACCTTCGGGAACCAGACCTTCGGCATAACCTCCGGCACGCTCGGCTGCAAGGCCCCGGCCAATTTCGTGCAGAACGAGAAGCTCGAGCGCTTCGTGGCTGACAACATGGACAGCCTCGCGCAGGACATCGCAGCTGGCAGCGGAGAGTCCCTCTCCACGCTCGCGGAGTTGATGGAAGTGCCTGTGGACGGCAGGGCAGGCTTCTATTCCCGCCTCCAGTCCGGCTTCACCGAGATATACACTTCGTCCAGTGTCGAGTCTGCGGACGTCATCGAGGGTATCTACAGGGTTGCTTCAAACTCGTAAGAAGCGCAATATGTCATTCGTCCGGCCATGCGGCCCCTCAAGGGCCGCATGGCTTCTTTTTTTGTTCCTTGCCTCTCTTCTCCTGCCCCAATCCGTCCATGCGGACGACGGCTACGCAGACCTCCTCGTTAATGAGGCGGTATCCCTCAAGCTGCACGAACGGCGCGCCTGGCAGGTGCTGCTCCATTACAAGCCGAACCTGTACGGCAGGCACAGGAGCCTCGTGGATGACCCGAGGTTCTTCAATTCGCCCGAAGGCAAGTACGATGCGAAAGACGAGCTGCGGGCGACCATAAGGGCCTTCTTCAGGACGGATGTCGAGGGCGACGCCCACCCGCAATGCCTCTTCATCGCAAGGTACGCGTGGCTCAAGGACGAGCTCTCGATTGATGCCTCCAGGCTGCCCTCGGTTGAATGCAAGGGCTTCAGGGAGCTCCATGAGCACGTCAGGCCAATGAAGGCCGTCCTCATATTCCCGGTCTCCCACATGAACAGCCCTGCCTCGATGTTCGGCCATACGCTCCTCCGCATAGACTCGGACAAGGAGTCGAACATGTACTCCTTTGCCGTCAATTATTCGGCCATCACGGACGAGACCAACGGCGTTTTCTTCGCGATAAAGGGCCTTTTAGGGTTCTACGAGGGCTACTTCGGCCTGCTGCCCTATTACGAAAAGATAAAAGAGTACAGCAACCTGGAGAACAGGGACATCTGGGAGTACCCGCTGGATTTCACGAAGGACGAGGTCGAGCGCATGCTCCTGCACCTCTGGGAACTGAAGGATGTCTATACCCATTACTATTTCTTCGACGAGAACTGCTCGTATAACCTCCTCCTCGTGCTCGAGGCCGCGAGGCCTGGCGTAAACCTCTCTGAGATGATGCCGCCCTGGGTCATACCTATGGACACGGTGAGGGCCATAAGGGAGACGGGCTACAATTCCGGCGCTGTTGTTTACAGACCGGCCAAGGCGGCGAAGATAAGGCACATCGAGGGCGTGCTCGGCGACGGCCTCAGGAAGCTTGCCGATGACGCTGCCTACGGCGCCAGGGACCCGGACGAGATAGGCAGGGACGCTGAGATACCGAAGGACGACAGGGCGAGGGTCCTTGACCTCGCGAGCGAATATCTCCAGTACAGGTATGCCAAACGGATGGTCGCGAAAGACGAGTACTCAACGAGGTATCTGAAGGTGCTAGGCGCGAGGAGCAGGCTCGGCCAGATACCGGAGTACAGGATAGAGGCGCCGAGGCCGCCTGAAGAGGGGCACGGCCCAGCAAGGCTCAGCCTCGGCACAGGGGTTAAGGAGGGGGCGGCATTTCTTTCCCTCAGGGCAAGGCCTGCCAACCACGCGCTACTGGACCCGGACGCAGGCTATCTGCCCGGAGCGGCCATAACCTTCATGGAGGCCGAGGCAAGATACAACTTTACCGAGGAGAAGCTCTCCCTTGAGAGGTTCACACTCGTGGATATCACGTCAGCCAGCCCGAGAGACGAGTTCTTCAAGCCGATTTCCTGGAAGGTGAGCGCCGAGATCCAGCGTGAAGAGAGCGCAAAGAGGGAGCACAGGACCGTCTTCCGCGTATTCGGCGGCCCTGGCCTGAGCTACGGCGGCGCTCACAATTCACTATTCTATGGCTTCATCGAGCCTGAGGCAAAGGCAGGGAGCGGACTCGACGACGGCTACGCAATCGGCGCAGGTGTGAGGGCAGGGGCCATAACGAACCTGAAGGACTGGTGGAAGGCGCAGCTGGAGCTGAGGGCAACGGCATTCGGGCCCGGGGAGAGCCATTCGATAATCTCAGCCGAGCTCAACCAGACCTTCTCGATAGAGCGGGACATGTCCTTGATGCTCAATATAAAGAGGGAGAAGTTCGACGGGTTCCATTCGACCGAGGTGATTGGTTACTGGAATCTTTATTTTTGATTGTCTGTCATTCTGAGCGAAGCGAAGAATCTCCGGGCATGAGCAGCACCGCGCGCACCAATAATCCCCATGGGGGTAAATGCCGCGCGGTCAATTCCTCTTCACATGATAGAAGGCCCACTTGGCGCATTCGTAGTCAGGCTGCCACCTCTGCTGTATGCCACAGATATATTTAAGCAGGGTATGCTTGAGGAAGACGAGGTCGTCCTGTATGCCCTTGACCTCTTCGGGGAAGAGCGAAAGGTCGACTTTTAAGACCGCGTCTTTCTCGGCCTGAGTAATATGCCTCTTGAATGTTATCTTCCGCGATATCTTGACGCACTTGGAGATCTTCGCGGGCTCGTTGGGGAACTCGTCCGTGAACTCCAGGCACTCAGGCCCAAGGCCGTAATTAATGAGTATCGTCTCAAGCTCTTCCCTATGGCTCTCCGCGTCAATGACCCTGCCTTCAGCTCCGTCCAATTTTTCAGCTCCCGCTTATCAGAGATTTTTTACTGCCCTGAAGACTGCCGAGAAGTCCTCATCGCCCCATCCCCTGGACAGGGCCAGGGCAAAGAGCTCCTTTACGACGCCTGCCGTGAATACCGGCGATTTGAGCGCCCTTGCCAGGTCCTGGAGGTTATGCAGGTCCCTGTACATGAGCGAGCATTTGAAATGCGCGCCGTAGTCGTCCTTCAACACCTTTTCGCGCTTTGCGTCGAGCACGGCAGAAGCGCCCGCGCCCTTTGAAAATATATCGAGAGAGAGCGCCCTGTCAAGCCCCGCCTTCTCGGCGAGCGAGACGGCCTCGGCTATCGTTGCCATGAAAGAGCCCAGGAGCAGGTTGTTTACGAGCTTCATCCTGGTCGCCAGGCCCGGCTCCTTGAGAAAGAATATGTCCGTGCAGAGCTTTTCGACAAGAGGCAGGGCCTGCCTGTATGAGGCCTCATCTCCGCTTACGAGCATGGTGAGGCTGCCGGTCATGGCCGGGACTATGCTTCCCATCACGGGCGCCTCGAGATAGCTCGCGCCCCTTTCAGAGAGTATCGAGTGGAAGGAGAGGACCTCGTTCCAGTGGTTTGTAGTCGTGTCGATTATCGTCCTGCCCTTGAGCTCTGCGCTAAGGAGGCCGTGGCGCATTGTGAGCGCCTCGCGCACGGCAGCGCTATCATATAGGCAGAGGATGATGGTCTCTGTCTTGGATACTAGGGCAGCGGGCGTGTCGCTCAGGAGTACGTCCAGGTCCCTTGCCTTTGAGAGTGTCCTGTTCCAGGCGTGCAGCTCCACGCCCTGGGCCTTGAGCCTCGCTGCCATGGCCTTTCCCATGCGGCCGAGGCCGATGATACCGGCCCTCAGCGGAGGCACTCAGAACCTCTCGCAATGGACCTTTCTGATGTCGAACTCCCTGTCATTGTGCTCCTTTAGCTCCCTTTTTGCGTAGCCAAGGGGCATCATGCACTGGACCCTGAAGCCCTCAGGTATGTTGAGCAGCCCTTTTATGAAGGGCTCTGCGCTGCCCTGCGGCTCTCCTGCGTCAGCGACCTGGACAAAGCACGAGGCGAGCCCCTGGTTTATGGCCTCCAGATGTATATGCTCAGCCGCGATGGACGAGTCCTCGCGAAAGCGCCTTCCCTCATTAATATTATAGCAGATGACCACGACAACTGGCGCGTCCTTGACAAAGCGCGAGTGGGCGGTGGCCCCGGAGAGCT
>CAZDUP010000008.1:0-13875 GCA_964508625.1 uncultured Thermodesulfobacteriota bacterium | reverse complement strand
AGGGTCTTTGACGATTATGAACTCCCATGCCCGCGTTCCCCACGAGGTCGGCGCGAACATGGCTGCCTTGAGGACTTCGTTAAGCTTCTCTTCTTCAACGCCCTTTGCGAGAAAGTTCCTTATTGAACGCCTTTTTCTTATTGCATCCAGCATATTTCCTCACCTCGAAAGAAGTTTTTCGATAAGCCCGGCCTTCTCAGGGGCTGCCCAGTCAGCCGCGCCCTTCTGCACAAGGGCTATGGTGCCGTCCGTGTCTATGAGATAGGCCTCTGGCGCGCGCATGACCTGGTATGCCTCTGCGACAAAGCCGTCCTCGTCACGTATCTTTACGAATGAGAAGCCCTCTTTGTCAAAGAACTCGACCACCTTGTTTAAGGGCGCGCTGTGCATCGAATCAGCGCCAACGGAGACGGCCACAAAGCCTTTGCCGCCGTATTTCTTATGCAGGGCGTCTATCGCCCTGAGCTCGCTCTGGCATTCCGCGCATTTCATGCGCCAGAAATAGAGGAGCACGACCTTGCCCCTGTGCTCGGATAATCTGAAGGGCCTGTTGTCCATGTCCCTGTAGAGGAAATCGACAGACGGGGAGCCTGCCTCGAGGTTGACGATGTATTTGCTCTCTTTTACGCTGCCCTGGTCTTTGCAGCTCGCAAGCAGCAAGAGGGCGGCAATCAATAGGAATGCCTTTTTCATTTGAGCCTCCGTATGCTGGCAATAATAGCAGATTGGGGGGTGAGGTAAAAGGGAGTTTTGTCATAAACTCTCAAGGTTTTTCCACCCTTTCCAATTGAAAAATGCTATCCTTGTATGTTAATAAAACCCTTTGGAACATTGGAAATTACCGCACAAGAGAGGGCAGATGGCAGAGAGGTCTGAAAAATACGACCACAGGTCGATTGAGGCCGCGTGGCAGGCCGAATGGGATAAGAACAAGGCCTTTGCAACCGGAAAGGCAAAGGGCGATAAATATTACGTCCTCGAGATGTTCCCCTATCCGTCGGGCAAGATACACATGGGCCACGTCAGGAACTACTCCATAGGCGACGTGCTTGCCCGGTTCCTCATGATGAGGGGCAAGGACGTGCTCCATCCGATGGGGTGGGACTCATTCGGCCTTCCGGCTGAGAACGCGGCCATACAGCACGGCATACACCCGGCAAAGTGGACAGTCGAGAACATCGACAACATGCGCACGCAGTTGAAGCGCATGGGCTTGAGCTATGACTGGGACAGGGAGGTAGCCACCTGCTCGCCCGAGTATTACAGATGGAACCAGTGGCTCTTTCTGAGGCTCTTTGAGAAGGGGCTCGCATACAAGAAACGCTCGTCCGTCAACTGGTGCCCTGAGTGCGCGACCGTCCTTGCAAACGAGCAGGTCGAGGACGGCCAGTGCTGGCGCTGCTCGTCGGTCGTCGAGATAAAAGATCTCGAGCAGTGGTTCTTCAGGATAACCGCATATGCCGAGGAGCTCCTTGAGCACACCAATAAACTCCCGGGCTGGCCCGAGCGCGTGCTCGTGATGCAGAGGAACTGGATAGGGAAATCTGTCGGGGCTGAGGTCGATTTCAAGGTCGAGGGCTCTCCGGAGTCTATCCGCATATTCACCACAAGGCCGGATACGCTCTTTGGCGTGACATTCATGTCGCTCGCCGCGGGCCATCCGATGCTTGAGAAGATTGTTACGCCGGACAGGAAGGCCGATGTTGCGAAGTTCTCGGCCAGGGCAAAGGCTGAGGCAAAGGCAATTCGCATGAACCCCGAGGAGGTCGAGAAGGAGGGCGTCTTTACAGGGGCGTACTGCGTAAACCCCTTGACCAACGACAGGGTGCCTGTCTACGTGGCCAATTTCGTGCTCATGGAATACGGCACAGGCGCTGTCATGGCAGTGCCGGCGCATGACCAGAGGGACTTCGAGTTTGCGAAGAAATACGGTCTGCCTGTAAGGGTCGTCATAAACCCGCCTGACTCTCATCTCGACCCGGCTAATATGGACGCCGCCTATGTGGAGCCGGGCGTGATGGTCAACTCCGGCCCAGTGAATGGCATGAAGAGCACCGATGCGATGGAGGCGATAATAAAGCTGGTCGAAGAGAATAAGGCCGGCAAGAAGGCAATCACATTCAAGCTGAGGGACTGGGGCATCTCGAGGCAGAGGTACTGGGGCTGCCCCATACCGGTCATATACTGCGACAGGTGCGGCACAGTACCTGTGCCTGATGAAGAGCTCCCCGTAATACTGCCCGAGGACGTCAAGCTCACTGGCAAGGGACTTTCTCCGCTCGCGTCGTCCGAGAGCTTCGTCAATGTCGAATGCCCGAAATGCAAGGGCAGGGCAAGGCGCGAGACAGACACGATGGATACATTCGTGGACTCATCCTGGTACTTCCTCCGCTATGTCTCTCCAAGGGAAGAAACGCTCCCGTTCAAAAAGGATGAGGCCAGATACTGGATGCCTGTTGACCAGTACATCGGCGGCATAGAACACGCGGTATTGCACCTCCTTTACGCGAGGTTCTTCACAAAGGCGCTCCGCGACCTCGGCCTACATACCGCTGACGAGCCGTTCAAAAACCTCCTTACGCAGGGCATGGTCTGCAAGGAGATAACAAAATGCCCTGAGCACGGATTTCTCTACCCCGAAGAGGTCAAAGATGGCAGATGCTCCATCTGCTCAAAGCCCGTTATCATCGGCGCGGTCGAGAAGATGTCCAAGTCAAAGAAGAACGTCGTTGACCCGGACAGGATAATCAGCCTTTACGGCGCAGACACCACGAGGCTCTTTTCTCTCTTCGCTGCCCCGCCTGAGAAGGACCTGGACTGGAACGAGGAGGGCGTCGAAGGCTCTTACAGGTTTTTAGGCCGCGTATGGAGGCTTGTAGTCGAGAGGGAGGGATTGCTCATTGGCGCAGAGGCGTTCAGGGCAGGAAGCGCAGACCTCGAAGGCGCCGTCAAGGAACTCCACGCGACGACCCACAAGACCATACGGAAGGTCACGCAGGACATAGAGGAGAGGTTCCATTTCAACACCGCAATAAGCTCTGTCATGGAGCTTGTGAACGCCATTTACCAGTTTCTGCCTGTGCTAAATGGCAAGGGGGCTGATACTGTCGAGGCAAAGGTCTTCAGGGAGGCGGTCGAGGCTGTCGTCCTTCTCATCGCGCCATTTGCCCCGCATATATCCGAGGAGCTCTTCTCACGGCTCGGGAGCACAACGCCTGTCTACAGGACAGCGTGGCCCGAGTGGAGCGCGGACGCGGTAAGGGAAGACGAGCTGGAGATACCCGTGCAGGTCAATGGCAAGGTAAGGAGCCGCGTAAGGGTGCCTGCCGGAGCCGCAGAATCAGCGGTAAAGGATATCGTCCTTTCAGATGAGAAGATAAAAGAGGCGACAGCGGGGAAGTCGATAAAGAAGTTTGTATATGTGCAGGACAAGATAGTTAACATGGTAGTAGCATGACGAAAAAAATCTTTTTTATTTTCATGTTGTTGATATTTTCCGGTTGCGGCTACCACGTTGCCGGAAAGGCCGGGCAGATGCCTGGGAATATCGAGACATTGAGCATCCCGGTATTCACGAACAGCACGTTGAAGCCCAATGTCGAGTCAATCGTCACCTCGGCATTCGTAAACGAGTTCGTGACGACCGTAAAGGTGGTTGACGAATCTCCGTACAGGCTGGAGGGGTCGATAAACTCCTACGGACTCACGCCTGTTTCTTATTCGAGCGCTGATGTCAACCAGGAGTACAGGCTAACTGTCACGATGTCGCTTCGCATATATGATACCCAGAGCAACAAGGTCGTCTGGCAGGACAGGGGTGTCGTTGACACAGAGGACTTCTCGGTCAACACGGCTGACGTCTCACAGACAAGGGACAACGAAACCGCTGCCCTGCAGAAGCTCTCAAGGGACACGGCAAGGCTCATCAAAGAGCGCATGCTCGAAGGTTTCTGATGTGTTAAAGCCCGTCTACTACATCTACGGCACTGACGACTTTCTCGTTGACGAGAGCCTCTCGAAGATAAAAAAAGAGGCCCTGACCGGCGGCTTTGCATCGATGAATTACCACTCCTATGAGGGCAAGACGCTCGACGCAGGGGAGCTTGTCTCGACCGCCTCGACCATGCCCGCCTTTGCCCAGTGGCGGCTCATCGTCGTAAAGGGTGCTGACGCTATAAAGGCCGTGCAGGAGAAGGCGCTGGCAGAATACGTAAGAGACCCTTCGCCGACCACCTGCCTTGTCTTCGTCACCAGCGCTGCAAAGGCGGACAAGAGCTCTGCCCTTGTAAAAGCCCTTGAAGAGGGCGGCTACTTGAAAGCCTGCAACCGCCTCTCTGACCCTGAGATATTGCGCTGGATACGGGAGGAGGCAGCCCGCCAGGGCAAGACGATTGCCGACAATGCTGCAAGAAGGCTCCTTGAGACAGCAGGAAACAGGCTCCGCGACATAAAGGGCGAGCTCGACAAGATAGTCCTCTTCGTGGGCGAGAAGGCGGCCATCGATGAGGCAGACGTTGAAGAGTCCGGGCTTGAGTGCAGGGAAGAGTCGATCTTCAGCCTCTCCGACGCAATAGGCAAGAAGGACTTGAAGGAGGCCTTCCGCCTCTATGAAAAGCTCTCGGACGAAGAGCCACTGAAGGTGCTCGGAGCGATAGCCCGCCAGATGAGGACGCTTTTGAAGATAAAGGCCCTACAGTCAAAGGGCACGCCAGCGGCGAAGATACCAGGCCTTACGGGCCTCTTCCCCAAGTATGCAGACGATTACATGAGAAGGTCCAGGCTTTTCAGCGAAAAAGAGTTGAAGACCGCGATGACGAGGCTCCTTGCGGCGGATACGGACCTGAAGACGAGCAGGGCTCCGGTGGGGTCGGTTTTGCCACGCGTCATAATTGAGCTTTGCGGGAAATAGCATCATGCATCAAGTCAGATTTTGAAGCCCATTTCATGAGTGAGATAAAATATGCTGTATAAAAATCGTAATAATCGACTCAGAGTGTTCTTTATTTTAATCTGTTTTCTTTTAATTCCGACAATTGCATTTTGCGAGCCCCTTGGTCAGGATAGTCCGGCCGGGGAACATTTGACTAATTTTATAAAAAGGTTTTATAGAGATTTAGAAAATGGTCGGTTTGATAAAATAGAAAATTATTTTTCAGAAATTAAAGAAAATGAAATTAATCGCATTTTGTTAAGTTTTAAAAAATATAAGGCTGATAAATTTAAGATTTTACAAATGGAAATAGAGGAATCGAACCATGAAGATAGCTGTTGGGTGGTAAAAGCAATTATTGAAGAAAATTACAGGTCCACACCTGGCAAAGTTTTGAATTCAGAACGCATATTCAGGATAAGAGATTGCGCTTCTGGATGGTATGGTTGGGCTATTATTTATATCAGTGAGCCTGCTTTGCGTTGATTCTTATTGTGTTCTGTTCGAAAACATTAGGCCCGTAGATTGGGGCGTAACCCAACTCTTTTTGTTGGGTCAAAAAAAGTGACCCAACCTACAAGGCTGACGCGCATCATTTTATTGAGGAGCATCCATGTCGATAGGCTCTTTTGTCTTTAACCTTGCCGGGGCCATCATATTTTTCATCCTGTTCGTCAAGACCAGGCAGACCCATAAGGGCCTTGGCACTACCTGCCTGATGCTGGCTGCTGGAAACATTCTTTATATCCTTGCCAGCCTTATGATGTGAATACGGCAGTTTCGTAGGTTTGATTAGCGGAGCGTTTATAAAAAAATGTTGGGTCAAAAAATGCGATCCAACCTACAAGGCTTTGGTAATGGGACTTGATAAAAAAATAGAAATACAAATAAGGGAAGAAGGAATCCTATTTCCTAAGTGCCAATTAGCGAATCTATTAGGAATTTCACTTAAAACTTTGAATGAATGGATTTCTCAAAAAAGAATAAAAGCACCTTCAGGAAAAAACAATAAGTATACAAATGAGGATATATTAATAATTGCACCAGAATTTAATTTGATGAAACGTTCAGAAAACCAAATTGTGAAAGGCAATAAATGGATTTTGGAGCCACACAATAAAGTACAATTGAAAGTTATAAAAAATGGCCTATTCATTGTTGGAATCAAAAAGCATGATTATTTTATGAAAACCTATCAAAACTTAATTGACGAAAGAGGTTTATGGGCAGCACAAGGACTTATTAATCATCAGCATATGGTGCATTTTGTCGAAAACCTAATAGCACAATATTTACTTGCAAAAAGAATAATAGAAAAATGGTTTGAGATGGTTATTGATGTAGCGCCTGAGAAAAGCATCATGTACCTAAATGGAAAAAAAGAATTTGTAATCTGTATCTACTCAGGTGATCAGATTTATGAAACATTCCTCCGTAAAGTTGATAAATATTTAAGAATAAAGGATAATTCGATTTCGAATTATTTTATCGATAAGAACAAAAAGATATACTGCGTAAGAAAAAAAGTGTTTAAGACAAAGCAAAGCACTTGACCGGCCGGGCAGGATGGGCTGTGCCAACCTCCTGATTTTTGTTTCTGGTGCGCACGGCGCACCCTACGCCCTAAAAGCGTGAAACTTCGCGTAAATTCAATAAAATCCTATCTGGCGGGCCTCTGCCCGCCATTTTTTTTTGCATTTAAAAAAAGACTGATGTAAATTATTGGACTCATAATGCAAATTCAGAGCAAATCGCAAGGGGTGGAGATGAGCAAGGGACAGATCTCGCAGTTTATCGAAAGGCACTACAAGCACTTCAACGCCGCGGCGCTGGTCGATGCTGCCAAAGGCTATGTGGAGCACTTGGGCAAGGGCGGCAAGATGATGGTGACGCTCGCCGGAGCAATGAGCACGGCAGAGCTTGGCAAATCGCTCGCTGAGATGATCCGTCTGGGCAAGGTCGACATCATAACCTGCACGGGCGCGAACTTGGAAGAAGACGTATTCAACCTCGTGGCGCATACCCATTACAAGCGCATACCCGCATACCGCGACCTCACGCCTGATGACGAATGGGAGCTTCTTCAGAAGGGCTTCAACCGTGTGACCGACACCTGCATCCCGGAGGGCGAGGCCATCCGCCGGATTGAGCACCACATATACAAGCTCTGGAAGGAAGCCAACGACAAAGGAGAGAGCCGCCTGCCGCACGAGTTCTTCTACGAGCTGCTTCGCAGCGGCGTGCTCAAGGAAAATTACGAGATAGACCCGAAGGACAGCTGGCTCTTGGCCGCATGTGAAAGGAACCTGCCCATAATCGTGCCGGGCTGGGAGGACTCGACCCTCGGAAATATATTCGCCTCCTACTGCGTCACGGGCGAACTCAAGCCCACGACCATAAAGTCCGGCATAGAGTATATGACATTCCTTGCCAAGTGGTACACCGACAATAGCTCGGGGCAGGGCATCGGTTTCTTCCAGATCGGCGGAGGCATAGCTGGCGACTTCCCGATATGCGTCGTGCCAATGCTCCAGCAGGATCTGAGGCTAAAGGATACGCCCTTCTGGGCATACTTCTGCCAGATATCCGACTCTACGACCAGCTATGGTTCTTACTCTGGAGCAGTGCCGAATGAGAAGATAACCTGGGGCAAGTTGAGCAAGACGAGCCCGAGGTTCGTCATCGAGTCCGACGCCACTATAGTCGCCCCGCTCATCTTCGCTTGGGTGCTGGGCTGGTAGTTCTTGCGGCTGGTCCGGCCTTGCCGGACCAGCCTGCATTCTCGATTTTTCCGCTTTTCCTGCCTCTTCCAGCGGAGATGGGCCGTACCCTGCGTCACGGCGACCCCTTGAACCCCGTCATATAATGTGTGACTATTACCTAATATCTCAGGAGTAGTTTGATGGGCCGCAGGGTCTCGCACCTCATAATCGCATCTCTCGTCATAGTCGCCGCAATCCTCGCCGTCTACTTCCAGACGCTCCATTACCCGTTCGTATTCGATGACCACTATTACATCGTCGATGAGGCGAGGGTGAAGAGCCTCTCGGGCTTCTGGCCTCCGTCCGGCACAAGGTACTTCGGCTTTCTCACGTTCGCACTCAACTACCACCTGGGCGGCCTCGATACGCTCGGATACCACATAGTAAATACGGCCATCCATGCGGCCAACTCGCTTCTCGTATTCAGCCTCATCCTGCTCGTATTCAGGACGCCATTCATGGAAGAGGCCCAGAAGCGCGAACAGGTGAGGGGATTGGGCTTTGCCGTGGCCCTCTCGTCAGCCCTGATATTCGCGGTACATCCCTTGAACACTCAGGCGGTAACGTACATAACGCAGCGGTTCGCCTCTCTTGCGGCCTTTTTCTATCTCCTTTCAGTCGTCCTGTATATAAGGGCAAGGCTATATGGGATCGGCTTCCGGTCAATCTTCTTTCTGGCAGTCTCGATTTTCGCGGCAGTATGCGCCATGAAGACAAAGGAGATAAGTTTTACGCTGCCTTTCATGATAGCGTTGACTGAATTCACCTTCTTTACCGGCTCGTTAAGAAAAAAACTTTTATATCTTGCCCCGATACTGTTGACTCTTCTTGTAATACCACTCTCAAAGATAGACGGCACGCCGCCTCCTGCAATAGCCGAGGAGGCCTCGACAAGGCTGGAGTACCTCTTTACCGAGTTCCGGGTCATAGTGACATATCTAAGGCTGTTGGTGCTGCCGATAGAGCAGGCGCTCGACTACGATTACAGGTCATATACCTCGTTCTTTGTAACTCCGGTCTGGGCCTCGTTCCTTTTCCTGGCATCGATATTCGGCATGGGCGTATATCTCATTACAAGAAAGACCGTGCTGAGGCTTGCGGGCTTCGGCATTATCTGGTTTTTTCTGGCGATATCAATTGAGTCGAGCGTAATACCGCTGCTCCGAGACTTCATCTTCGAGCACAGGGTCTATCTGCCGGGCATCGGGGCCTTTGTCGCGTTTTCGACGACCGTATTTTTGTTTATAGCAAGGTGCCGCATCTCATTTGCCATGCCTGCCATTGCCGTGATTGCGATGGTCTCGGCGCCGCTTGCATACGTGGCCTTTCAGCGGAACCTCGTCTGGAAGACGCAGATAAGCGTCTGGGAGGACACTGTCGCAAAGCACCCGGAAAAGGCCCGGAGCCGCTATAACCTCGGGAGCCTTTACGCTGAAGAGGGGCGCATGGTCGAGGCCAAAAGGGAGTTCGAGAAGGCGATTGAGATAAGGCCGGGCTTCTCAAAGCCGCACAACAATTTGGGCAACATATACTATTCAGAGGGCAGGTTCGAGGAGGCGGCAAGGGAGTATAAACTTGCCGCAGAGCTTGACCAGGCGAATGTAGAGGCGCTATACAACCTCGGGAACGTCTACATGGTGCTCAATAGAAAAGGTGAGGCAACTGAGGCCTTTACGAGGTTCATCGAGAAGGCCTCTTCAGAGTTTGAGCAGCAGAAGAGGGAGGCGGGGGAGAGTATAATTCAGATGGGTGGCCGATAAGCGTTCATGCATGGAAACTGTCCATCTTTTTTAACATCCCCTCCCTTGACGGGAGGGGAATGAGGGGAGGGTGGATCAGATCTGTAGTTCTGTAGGTTGGGTTAGCGAAGCGTAACCCAACTCTTTTTTGTTGGGTCAAAAGAACGCGACCCAACCTACGAAGTAAAAAAGCTTCAGGCGGGTTCAATTTTGCAAATTGAACCCGAAAATCCGTACGGAAGTTTATGTAAATTGGGGGTTCAGGGTACAACCCTGAACCAGCCCGCCAAGTAGCACAATTCTTTGGCTCGCTTCTAAGATTTGGTGAGCAGCGCACCCTACGGATAATCTCCCCCAGCCCCTCTTTAGAAAAGAGGGGTGTAAAAAATAAAAAAGCCTCCGGGTACCCCGGAGGCTTTTTGCGTTCAATCGTATTTGTAGGGTGGGCTGTGCCCACCGGCTTGCTTACTTCGTCTTTGCGTGCGCCTGCTTGGAGAGGCGGGATATCCTTCTGGAGGCGTTCTTCTTGTGGAGCACGCCCTTTGAGGCGGCCTTGCCGAGCTCGGATATCGCGCTCTTGAGGCTCGTCTTTATCTCGTCCGCCTTTCCGGCTGCTATTGATTCCTTCACCTTCTTGACGGCGGTCCTCAGTGTGGACTTAACGGAGGCATTCCTCGCCCTCCTCTTTTCGCTCTGCTTGTGCCTCTTTATTGCCGATGCGTGATTAGCCAAAATTCCCTCCTCTGTGCTCTTTCCTCTTAAATTCTACTGCCTTTTATGCTAATGTTTGGTCAATTATGACTGGACAGTCCATTGGCCGGACCTGAACAAAAGATGATATTATTAGTTTTCAGAGCTGTTGTCAAGTCATTTGGGGCCAGACAGTGAGCCACGAGAGGCGGATCACCGGTGCGGCCACCATCGTAGGCGCGGCCACAGCCCTCAGCCGGGTCCTCGGATACATCAGGGACGCGGTCCTGGCCTTTGTCTTTGGCGCGGGCGTCCAGGCTGACGCCTTCTTCACCGCCTTCACCATATCGAACTTCCTCAGAAGGCTCGTTGGAGAGGGCGCGCTGACCTCTGCCTTCATACCCATCTTCACCCAGGAGATGAACACTCGGCCCAAGGATGAGGTGAGGGAGCTTGCCTCGAGCGTATTCACCCTTTTTGCCCTGATACTTACCGCACTGACATTTTTAGGCATCCTCTTCTCTGAAGACATCGTCCGGCTAATGGCGCCGGGCTTCCTCGCTGACCCTGAAAAGTTCTCCCTTACCGTAACGCTCACCAAATGGATGTTCCCGTACATGGTCTTCATAGGCCTCATGGCAATCGCCATGGGCGTGCTCAATTCCCACAAGCACTTCACGGCCCCGGCCCTTGCGCCGATACTCCTTAACCTTGCCATGATAACGAGCGTGCTCATCGTGGGTCCGTTCATATCCTCCCCGGTATACGCCCTCATAGGCGGTGTGCTCGTCGGAGGCCTCTTCCAGCTCCTTTTGCAGTTCCCGTTCTTGAAGAAGATAGGCATGCTGCCCAGGCTGTCATTCAAATGGGATGACCAGGCCATAAAGAGGATATTCCTCCTCATGGGTCCCGCTGCCCTGGGCATAGCAGTCTACCAGGTAAATCTTTTTGTCAGCAGGTGGTTCGCCTCCCCTTTGCCAGGGGCGATATCATATCTATATTATGCAGGCAGGCTCCTTGAGCTGCCTCTCGGCGTCTTTGCCGTATCCATCGGCACGGCCGTGCTCCCAAGTCTTTCTGAGCAGGTTGCCAGAGAGGACTGGGACGGGGTAAAAAAATCGCTCTCTTTCGCAATAAGGCTCGTGAACTTCGTAACCATACCGGCGACTATCGGGCTCATCGTCCTGGGCTACCCCATTGTAGAGCTGCTCTTCCAGAGGGGAGAGTTCACTGCCCAGGACTCATCCGGCACTGCCATAGCCCTCTTCTACTATGCCCTCGGCCTCGTGCCCATAGCGGTATCGAGGATACTGGTGCAGGTATTCTATTCTCTCAAGGATACGATGACCCCGGTATTGATAGCTGTCGTTGTCGCGGTCCTGAACTTCGTATTCTGTTATCTTCTTGTCGGCCCAATGGCCCACGGAGGCCTCGCGCTCGCAGCCACGCTTGCGGCAGCGGCCAATTGCGCCATCCTCTTCGCGGTCCTCAGGATGAAGTTCGGGCAGATAGGGATGAAGGGCATGCTCTTCTCCGGAATAAAATCGACTGCAGCATCCGTCATAATGGGCATACTTGTGTATCTGCTCGCCTTCGAGGCCTTTGATGCGACGAGCGGCGCCGGAAAAGTTTTCGTCATGGCGCTCTGCCTCGGGCTCGGATTGATTTGCTATGTTGCGGCATCGAAGCTCATCGGAGTTACCGAACTCGCGTTTTTAAAGGGTTTTTTGAGCAGGAGGGCAGGAAAAAGCGCTTGAAATTGAATAAGGGGCCGAAGCCCCTAATTAGTTGATATTTATCATTTTTTCATGCTTAAAATTTAAGCAACCTTCAGAACGCCCGTTGAATCCGTTTCCCCGATTTTTGCACCGCCTTCTTTTCAACAACTTATCCACAGCTTGTGGGGAAATCTCCTGAAGCGGTTGTTTTAGCCCTCTTTTTTTTCTCTCTCTTTTGCCTGCTGCCAGAGGCGTTCGAGCTCGTCTATCGGAGTCGATGAAAGGTCCTCGCCCTTTTGGATGAGCGTCCTCTCAATATGATGGAAGCGCGTGATGAACTTCGCGATTGTTTTTCTCAGCGCGTCTTCGGGATTCACTTCCAGAAACCTTCCGATGTTCACGAGAGTGAAGAGGAGGTCGCCTAACTCCTCCTCCATCTCCTTCGCGTTTTTCTTCTCAACGGCTTCCTTGAACTCGGCTATCTCTTCGTCGAGCTTCAGGAGCACTTCGCTCAAGTCCTTCCAGTCAAAGCCGGCGCGGGCCGCCTTCTGGCTTATCTTGTGCGCCCTCAAGAGAGCTGGCAGGACCTCCGGTATCCCGGCCAGATAGCCCTTCTCACCTTTGTCCTTCTTCTCTTCCTTCTTTATCTCAGCCCACTGCCTCAGTACCTCTTCAGGCGTATCGGCCCTGCTCTCGCCGAAGACGTGCGGGTGGCGGTTTATCATCTTGGCGTGGGAAAAATCAATTACGTCTGCGAGCGTGTACTCGCCTTTTTCCTTGGCCATCTGCGAGACAAAGACTACCTGGAAGAGGAGGTCTCCAAGCTCTTCCTTGATATGGGCAGCGTCTTTCGAATCTATGGCAGAGACTACCTCGTATGCCTCTTCGATTATGAAAGGCGTCAGAGTCTCATTGGTCTGCTCCCTGTCCCAGGGGCAGCCGTCCTTTGCCCTGAGCCTCTCCATCAGGGCCTCGAGCTTGGCTATGTCCGGCCTCTTAGTCTCCACCGAGCCCGGCCCTCTTGAGGTCATCAGCTGTATTCACGTTCTCTACCGACCTTTCTATGGGAAGGCCCCTGAAGTCATCCTCTGTGAGGCGCAGCGCGTTTATCCTGTCAAAGAGTGCGTTTATCCTGAAATTACCCTCTTTTATTATCTTCTCGATTGCCTCAAGGCACCTGCGTGAATATACCGCGTGCATCGGGTGGAGTCTGCCGCCTATGAACGGCACCACGCAGTCTGCCTTTCCGGCCCTCAGCGCAACGACCCGTATGCATGCCTCGTCAAGACAGGGCATGTCGCAGGCAGTGACAAATACATCGTCCTTTTCCGAGAGGGACAGGGCCGTGTATATGCCTCCGAGGCTGCCTCCCGCGATTATGTCCGGATATACCGGCACTCCGAGCTTGTTATAGGTGGCGACCTGGGTAGCCACTATGAATGGTATCTCGAATATGGAGCTAACGATCCTCACGGTCCGCTCGATTATCGGGCCTTCGGCGGTCTGGATGAAGGCCTTGTTGTAGCCCATCCTGCGGCTTTTACCCCCCGCAAGTATCGCTCCTGTCATGTTGATTTTCAATTTAGGTCTTCTGGGAAGGGTTTAGGCAGGCTGCCTGATTCTGGAAAGATCATTCCTGCTTTATCCGTATCTCTATCTCTTTCGCGTTGGAGCAGCCCTTGAGGCTCCTTATCATGCCGGATACGCCGTCCTTGATGAGGTTCTCGATGAAAGGCTTCAGCTCTACTGTCTGGCCGTTAACAATGAGGCTTATGGCGGAGGCCTTGTGCTTTTTGATTATATCCTTCTCGATAAGGTCAGCTATGCCCTTGAAGTCGTTGATGTCATATACGGGCAGGCGCCTCGATACCCTGAAGTCAGAGGCAAAGGCGATTAGAAACTTGTCATTGCCGCAGACCGGCCTCGAGGAGTTGCCCTTTCTAACGACCTCTATCTTCCTGAAAGGGGATTTCTTGAATCCCTCGGTGACGACCACGTCAACGTCCTGGAAGTACGATGTGATTATCCGCTCGGGC
>CAZDUP010000007.1:0-21033 GCA_964508625.1 uncultured Thermodesulfobacteriota bacterium | reverse complement strand
GGGGCAGGTACGTGAGACCTCTTAGAGACGTAAGCAGGACCGAGATAGAAGGCTACGCCAGGGAGCACGCCATCGACTACGTCACTGACTCCACAAACCTCGAGAGAAAGTACCTGAGGAACCGGGTCAGGCTCGACCTCATCCCGGTGCTCAAGGAATTCAATCCTAATATAGTGGAGACGCTTGCCAGGACTTCAGCCCTGCTCTCGGAGGACAGCGGCTTTATCGATGCCGCCTCGCATAGGGCGTTCGTCCGCTCGGTGACCGGACAGGACAGAAACAGGGTCGAGCTCGACAGGAAGAGGCTTGCTCGCCTTCACCCGGCGGTTCTTTCAAGGGTCTTTCTTCTTGCGGGCCGCGCAATCGGCACGGATGCAGATATGGCGAGCGCCCATGTCGAGGCCTTTATCGCCCTTCTAAGGGGAAAAAGGCCGAACGCCTCCCTGACGCTCCCCGCCGGGCTCATTGCGAGACGGGTATATGACAAGGTCGTCGTCACCAGCGAGCGCCCCGGAAAGACCGCTCCTTTCAAAACGCTCATCGATATACCTGGCAGGACCGTCATCAAGGGCATGGGAGAACTCGTGGCGAGCATCGTGAAGCCACCTTCAGGGTTCGCTGCTGACAGAAATGTCGCCTGGTTCGATTACGAAAAGATAAAGGCCGGCGGCCCGCTTGTGGTAAGGCAGTTCAGGCCTGGCGACAGGATGAGGCCCTTTGGCATGGAGGGCACGAGGAAGCTCAAGGACATATTCATCGACGGGAAGGTGCCGGCAGATGAGAGAAGGCGCGCTCCTGTCGTATTATCCGGCCCCGTGGTAGTCTGGGTTGCCGGAATTAGGCACTCGGCGGAGTTCAGAGTAGGGAAGGGGACAAAAAAGGCATTGAGGCTTGAGTTAAGGAGGTCCTAAACCGGTTTTTCTTTGCCTGCTTTTTCCGGGAAAGCCGTGACAAGGGCTCAGAAAAGAGCTTAGAGGTCTTTATCTGGTTTTTCTTTGCCTACTTTCTTTTTCCAAAAAGAAAGTAGGGGATTTTAGTTGTGATTTCCTTTAATTTTTGATAAATTAAAAATTTTCATACCACGGGTTTGCGGGGTTAGGGATGCTCAAGCCTTACAAGGGTATATGGCCGAGAATTGATGGGAGCGCCTTTATTGAAGATAGCTCCCAGATAATAGGCGACGTCGAGATAGGCGCGAATTCGAGCATCTGGTTCAATGCCGTGGTGCGCGGGGACGTCCACTATATTCGCATAGGCGCGAGGACGAACGTCCAGGACAACTGCACCCTGCACGTTACAAAGGACACCTATCCGCTTATCATCGGGAACGACATAACCATCGGCCACGGGGTGATACTCCACGGCTGCACGATAAAAGACAGGTGCCTCATAGGCATGGGCGCCATCATCCTCGATAACGCCGAGGTCGGCGAGGACTGCATAATAGGCGCGGGCGCCCTTGTCACGGAGGGTGCGAAGATACCGCCGGGCTCGCTCGTGCTCGGCATGCCGGGCAAGGTAAAGAGGGACGTTACGCCCGAGGAAAAGGCGCGCATACTGAGGTCAGCCCAGAACTATATCGAGTACTCTGCCAACTACGCCCAGCCAAAGGGCGTTTAGCGTTAAATACAGTCCCGGTTAGGGAAGGAGTTAATGTTCCAGGACCTCTCTTTCTTAGCGCTTCTCCAGAAGGGCGGCATTACCGTGGTGGTGCTCGCCCTGCTCTCCGTGATATCAATCGCGATAACGCTCGAGCGCGCCTGGGCCTTCAGGAGGTTCAGGCAGGGTCTCGACGAGCTCTTCCCGGCCCTCAAGAGGGCCGCGAAGGAGAGCGGCATTTCCTCCGTCTACCAGATGTGCAGGGCCAGCGCGTCTCCGCTTGCCCCGGTGCTGCTTTCCGGCTTTGAGAAGGCAGGCAAGGGCAAGGACGAGGTCTCTGCCGCAATGGAGCTCGCGGGCAGGAGGGAGCTAACGCGCCTTGAGAGGTATCTTGGGGCGCTCGGCACCATAGGCTCCACAGCGCCGTTCATAGGCCTCTTCGGCACGGTGCTCGGCATAATACGCGCGTTCAGCGATCTCGCGATAGCTGAGGGCGCTTCCCCGGCCGCTGTTGCGGATGGCATAGCAGAGGCGCTCATCGCCACTGCCGCAGGCCTGCTTGTGGCTGTCCCCGCAGTCGTCGCATACAACTTTTTCGTAAGGTCGGCCTCTCGCAGGGCGCTCGAGCTCGAATCGTGCGCCTCTGAGTTCGCCGCTGAGATAGGCTCGCATGGCCTGGAAGCTGAAAAACGGTAACGAGAGGATATTATCCGAGATCAACATCACGCCCTTGACCGACGTGATGCTGGTGCTCCTCGTCATATTCATGGTAACTACGCCGCTCATAATGAGCGATTCGTTCAAGGTGAAGCTGCCCAAGGCAATAAGCTCCGACGCAGAGCCTGGCAGGGGGGCCGTAATAACGGTGAGCGAGCGGGGCGAGGTGGCCTTGAACGGCAAGACGATCTCTCTCAACGCCCTCGAAGGGGCGCTGAGGCAAGGCTTTGGGCAGGGCTTAGAGAGGACGGTCGTAATAAGGGCTGACGGCGGCACCCGGCACAGCATCGTAGTAAAGGTGCTCGACATCTCCAGGCTCGCTGGCGCAGAGAAGCTCTCCATAGCGGCAGAGCGCGAGAAGGGCCGCTGACAATCTCATGAGATACGCATCTATCGACGTCGGCACCAATACATTGAGGCTCCTCGTGGCAGAGCAGCACGGGAGCGAATTGAAGCCAATAGTCTACAGGAGGCGCATAACCAGGCTCGGCGGCAGCTACACCGAAGGCCGCGGCATCAGCCATGATGCAGCCCAGAGGACGTTTGCGGCATTAGAGGACTTCAGGAAAGAGATAGACCGCTCTGGCGCGACCGCGACAATGGCCTTCGCCACAAGCGTTGTAAGGCGGGCGTGCAACAGGGAGTGGTTCAGGGAAGAGGTAAGGAAGAGGACAGGGATAGACATAACGGTAATAACCGGCGGCGAGGAGGCGAGGCTCTCGCTCCTCGGCGTGCTCTCGGTAATAGACGACAGGTCAGGCAAAAAGCTCGTCATGGACGTGGGCGGTGGCAGCACCGAGTTCATTGCCACGGTTGACGGCGTAGCGGCAGGCGCGTGGTCAATGGAGCTCGGGGTCGTGCACCTTACGGAGAAATACCTGAAGAGCGACCCGCCGTCAGCAGGCGAGCTTAAGGAGATCGATCGCGAGGTCATGGGTGTGCTCGACGAGCTCAAGTCGAGGATGAGGCAGGACGGCGTCGAGCCCAGTGAGTTTTGCACTGATGGCGCGGCATTCGTCGGAACTGCCGGGACAATAACCACGCTCGCGGCCATAGACCAGGACCTCGAGGAATATGACAGGACACGGATAAACAACTATACGCTCAAGGTCGAGGGCATAGCCGCCATCTTCAGACGAATATCGGCGATGAGCCTCAGGGAGCGCGAAGAGGTACTGAAGCTCGAGAAGGGCAGGGAAGACCTCATAATACCGGGCACTGCCATTACCCTTCTCGCGATGGAGGCATTCGGGTTCAAAGAGGCGAAGGTCAGCGACGCAGGGCTGCTTGAAGGGATAATACTGGACAGGCTAAAACCCGAAGTCGTGGCCCTGAGGTATTAGGCAGGCATGAAATAAGTCCATCTGCTGCGTTGGCGTCAGAAGCTCGTCGCTGCGACGTACATAAAGATACGACTCGCTCCTCGCTCCCCAATTTAACCGGGGCCTTGCATATGGAGCTTTTTGAGCAGCCTGAATAGAAGGTTTTTTGGAACATGTTGGACGCTTTAAGTTATCATCCGGCTTAATAAGGGGAGGTTTTAATATATGGACACTATTAAAGTAAGGACAGCACTGACATTTGACGACGTGCTTTTAGAGCCTGCCTTCTCGCAGGTGCTCCCGAGGGACGCCGACATATCGACCAGGCTCACCAATGAGATAAGGCTCAACATCCCTCTCATGAGCGCTGCGATGGACACCGTGACCGAATCGCGGATGGCCATCTCCATAGCCCTTGAGGGCGGCATAGGCATTATCCACAAGAACCTCTCCATCGAAGAGCAGGCCGCGATGGTCGACAAGGTCAAAAAGTACGAGTCGGTCATAATAACGAAGCCCATGACCCTGGGCCCTGACCAGAAGGTATCGGACGCCCTCGAGGTAATGAAGAAGGAGAACATCTCGGGCTTCCCGATCGTAAAAGACGGCGTGCTCGTCGGCATACTCACAAACAGGGACCTCCGTTTCGAGACAGACCCAACCAAGAAGATATCCCAGATAATGACCAAGGAGGTCATCACCGCGCCCTACGGCACGTCGATTGAGAAGGCAAAGGAGATACTCCACAAGCACAGGATAGAGAAGCTCCCGGTTGAGGACGCGAAGAAGAGGTTGAAGGGGCTCATAACCGTCACGGACATCGTGAAGAGGGAGAAGTTCCCGAACTCGTGCAAGGACTCGCATGGCAGGCTCAGGGTTGGCGCGGCGGTCGGCGTATCGTTCGACAGGGAGGCGCGCATAGACGCGCTCTTGAAATCCGGCGTTGACGTCGTTGTCATCGACACTGCCCACGGCCATTCAAAGGGCGTGCTCGATGCCGTGCGCTCGACCAAGAAGAGCTTCAACTGCCAGCTCATCGCCGGAAACGTCGCGACCGCCGAGGCGGCCGAGGCCCTCATAAAGGCTGGCGTGGACGCAATAAAGGTCGGCGTCGGGCCGGGCTCGATATGCACGACGAGGATTGTCACTGGCATAGGCGTGCCGCAGATAACCGCGGTCTCCGACGTCGTAAGGGTGGCGAGGAAGAAGAACATCCCTGTCATATCAGACGGCGGCATAAAATATTCGGGCGACCTCACGAAGGCAGTCGCGTGCGGCGCGGACTGCGTAATGATAGGCGGCCTCTTCGCCGGCACGGACGAGAGCCCGGGCGAGACCATACTCTACCAGGGCAGGACCTTCAAGCTCTACAGGGGCATGGGCTCTATCGAGGCCATGAAGAAGGGGAGCAAGGACAGGTACTTCCAGGAGGACGTGGAGAGCGAATTGAAGCTCGTGCCAGAGGGCATTGAGGGCAGGGTGCCGCACAAGGGGCCGATAGCAGCCACCATATTCCAGCTCATAGGCGGCCTGAGGGCAGGCATGGGCTACTGCGGCGCGAAGAGCATACCAGAGCTCCACAGGAAGGCCAGGTTCGTCAAGATCACGCCTTCGGGCCTGCGCGAGAGCCACGTCCATGACGTGACCATCACCAAAGAGGCGCCAAACTACAAGCAGGAGGTTTAAGCCGCGGCTCCGCGGTCTGCCGTTATGGACATACATTCCGAGAAGATACTCATACTCGACTTCGGTTCCCAGTACACCCAGCTCATCGCGAGAAGGGTAAGGGAGGCGAGGGTCTACTGCGAGATACATCCGTACAACTGCGGGCCGGATTTCATACGGAAGTTCAAGCCCAAGGGCATAATCCTCTCAGGCGGCCCGTCGAGCGTCTATGACAAGGGCGCTCCGCTCCTCCCCAAGTCGTTCTTTGACGAGGTCAAGGTCCCGATACTCGGCATATGCTACGGCATGCAGCTTACGGCCAAGCTCCGCGGCGGCAAGGTAGAGAGGTCGAAGAAAAGAGAATACGGAGCAGCTGAGCTCAAGGCGAAAAAGGACGTAATATTCGAGGGGCTGGGCTCGGGCGCTGTCCGGGTATGGATGAGCCACGGCGACAAGGTCAATGAACTGCCGCCCGGCTTTATTGCCATCGGCAGGAGCGACAACTCGAGCATCTGCGCCATGCGCAACAGGCCGGGCACCATCTACGGCGTCCAGTTCCACCCGGAGGTCGTCCATACGCCCAAGGGCGACAGGATATTAAGGAACTTCGTCATGAAGGTATGCGGCTGCTCTCCTGTATGGACGATGAAGTCGTTCATAGATACGGCTGTCAAGGAGATACGCACGAAGGTCGGAGATGCGCGCGTGGTCTGCGGCATAAGCGGCGGCGTTGATTCGGCTGTCGCCGCGCTCCTCGTGCACAGGGCCATCGGGAGCCGCTTGACATGCATATTCGTGGACAACGGCGTTTTGAGAAAAGGAGAGGCCGCAAAGGTCGAGAGCACTCTTAAGAAGAGCTTCAGGATGAACATAAAGAGGGTGGACGCCTCCGCGAGGTTTTTAAAGAAGCTCAATGGCGTCGAAGACCCTGAGAAGAAGAGGAAGATAATAGGCGGCGAGTTCGTGAGGGTCTTTGAGGAAGAGGCAGGCGGCCTCAGGGACGTAAAGTTCCTTGCCCAGGGCACGCTCTACCCGGACGTCATAGAGAGCGTTTCCTTCAAAGGCCCTTCCGCCACGATAAAGAGCCATCACAACGTCGGCGGCCTCTTGAAGAAGATGAAGCTCGGCCTTGTCGAGCCCTTGAGAGAGCTATTCAAGGATGAGGTGAGAAAGCTCGGCAGGGAGCTCGGCATGCCCGAAGAGATAGTCAACAGGCACCCTTTCCCCGGCCCCGGCCTCGCCATAAGGATAATCGGCGAGGTCACGGCAAAGAGGTGCGAGATCTTAAGAGAAGCCGATGCGATAGTCTTGGAAGAGATAAAGGCCGCGGGCCTCTACGGCAGCCTCTGGCAGTCATTTGCAGTGCTGCTGCCCATAAAGACCGTTGGCGTCATGGGCGACGAAAGGACATACGAGAACACAGTGGCCCTTCGCGCCGTTGACAGCGTTGACGGCATGACCGCAGACTGGGTAAGGCTGCCTTACGAGGTGATGGACCGCATTTCGAGGAGGATAATAAACGAAGTGCGGGGCGTCAACAGGGTGGTATATGACATCAGCTCAAAGCCTCCATCAACTATAGAATGGGAGTAGCCGACATGGTAGAGGACCTCAAGGGCAAGGAGACCTGGCGCGTATTCCGCATCATGAGCGAGTTTATCGAGGGCTTTGACGAGCTTTCCGACATCGGCCCGGCAGTCTCGATATTCGGCTCCGCGCGAATTGACAGCAACAAGAAGTACTACAAGCAGTGCGTGGAGGTCGCGGCGCTCCTTTCCAAAAACGGTTACGCTGTCATAACCGGCGGCGGCCCAGGACTCATGGAGGCGGCGAACAAGGGCGCGATGCAGAGCAACGGCCTCTCAATAGGCCTCAACATCACGCTTCCCCGGGAGCAGAAGCCGAACAAGTATCAGACCCGGATGCTTTCCTTCAAGTACTTCTTCGCGAGGAAGGTGATGTTCGTGAAGTACGCCATCGGATACGTCTGTATGCCAGGCGGCTTCGGCACACTTGACGAGCTCTTCGAGGCGTTGACACTCATCCAGACGCACAAGATATATCCCTTTCCCATCATACTCTTCGGCAAGGAATACTGGGAGCCCCTCATGCACTTCATCAGGGGCACCATGTTGAAGCACAAGACCATCGACCCCGAGGACCTCGACTACATACAGATAACCGACGACCCGAAAGAGGTCCTCGCCATAATCAACAGGCACATGGACAGGAAGATGAAGCTCATAAAGAGCGCGAGGCCGAGGGAAAAGGAAGAGGGCCTCACCAAGATAAAGAACAGGAAGGTAGTACCCTGAGATAAGGAGGTCCAATGTCCGGATGCGAACACAATCATGGCAGCCACGGCCACGGCCATGACGAGGAATTGAGGGAAGTGACGGTCACGCTCGAGGAGGAGCAGATAGAGGCCCTCGAAGAGATGGCGGCCGAGTACAGGACCCAGCTCGGACAGAAGGACTGGGACCTTAGCGCAATGCTCCGCGTAGCGGTCGGGCATTTCCTCACGAAGATGGGAAAGATGACATGACGCCATGCATTCCGCTCTGCTGACAAGGCGGGATTACCTCGGCGCTGCCGCAATAGCGGTATTCGTCTTTTTCGTCTTCATACCGACTTTATCAAGCGGATTCGTTAACCTCGACGACCACGGCTACGTAAAGCAGAATACGCTCATCGAGCAGATCGACCTCGCCTTCTTCAAGAGCATATTTACGGTGCCGGTCATCAACAACTGGCACCCGCTCACGATCTTCACCCTTGCTGTCGATTACGCCATATGGGGCAGGGACCCGTTCGGCTATCACCTCGTCAACATCATCTGGCACAGCTTAAATACCTTCCTCGTCTTCATGCTTGCAATCAGGCTCGTATCCATCAATGGCGGCTTGCCAAGCGGCGCGGCGCCGTTTGTAGCAGCCTCGATTGCCGCCATTCTCTTCGGCATACACCCGCAGCACGTCGAGTCAGTATCATGGATATCCGAGAGAAAGGACGTTCTCTACACGTTCTTCTTCATACTCTCCGTGCTTGCATATATTGAGTACGCAAGGAAAGAGAAGGGCGGAAGATATTACGCGGCCTCTTTCGCATTCTTCGCGCTCTCGCTCATGAGCAAGCCCATGGCAATAACTCTGCCAGTAGTCCTGCTCATCCTGGACTATTTCCCGTTGAAGAGATTGACCCTGAGAGGCCTGCCGAGACTTGTATTCGAGAAGCTGCCCTTCTTTGCCCTGATTCCCCTGTCAGCTGCCGCCACAGTCCTCTCAAAGGGCTCCGGAGACATACTACCGCTCGAGATATACTCCATGCCATTCCGGCTGGTGGTCGTCTGCAAGGCATATGTCTTTTATCTCTCCAAGCTGATTCTGCCGGTCGGCCTCTCCGCATATTATCCGCTCCTATCCGAGACCGGCAGGCTCACGCCGTCATTCATCATGTATCCCGTGATACTCGTCTCGATAACCGTATTCTGCTTCATCTGGGCGAAACGGAGCAGGGCGTATCTCGCTGCCTGGGCCTTTTTCCTCGTTACCCTGCTTCCTGTGATAGGCCTTGTTCAGGTGGGCGGGCAGTTCGCCGCTGACAGATACATGTACATGCCTGCCCTCGGCTTCATGATGCTCGCGGGCGCAGGGGCTGGCAGGCTCTATGATGCCATTCCCAGGTCAAGGGCAGCTCTTGTTTCTGCATGCCTCGTCTTGACAGCCGTCCTCACCATCATGAACGTCAGGCAGCAGGCCATCTGGAAATCTCCTGTAGCCATGTGGGAGGGCGGTCTCAGGAACATCTCCGAGGTCTACCTTGACAGGGCAAGCATATTCAAGGCCAAAGGCGATTACACGATGGCAATAGGCTTCTACAACTGGGTGATCACCTTTGACCCGGCGCATGCAGAGGCGAATCTCAAGCTCGGGGAATCCTACGCCATGATAGGCGAATACGACAGGTCCATAGAGGCCTTCAACAAGGTGCTGGCCGTAAATCCCTCTAACGCCAGCGTCCACAACTATCTATCCAAGATATATTACTTTAAGGGCGACTATGACATGGCAACGCGCCATATGAGGAACGCGGAAGAGCTCGGGTACAGGCCTGAAGTCCAAAAGGGCCTGCCTTGACCAATCCCGAAGCCTTGATATACTGATTCAAAGTACCTTTAACCCGGGGAGAAGCTGGATGATACTGCTACGCTGCCTTATGCTCTTCTTTGTCCTGATTGCGCTGCCGGGCTGTGTTTTCATAACGCTCCCCGGTGTCGAGCCGCTCGCTGAGAAGACGGTGGCTGGAAAGGGTGACGACAAGGTCGTCCTCATAGACATCTCGGGGATAATAAAGGAGGGCGACACTGGCTCGGTCCTCGGGCTTAAGCCTAAGCCCAACCTTACGGCCCGCATCAGGGAAGAGCTTGACCTGGCTGCGGCTGACAAGAAGGTAAAGGCCGTGGTCATACGCATAGACACGCCGGGCGGGTCTGTGACGACGAGCGACGTTATCGCCCATGAGCTTCAGAGGTTCAAGGAAAAGAAGAAGGTGCCTGTGGTCGCGCAGCTCATGGACCTGGCGACCTCGGGCGGGTACTATATCGCAGCCTCTGCAGACAGGATAATCGCCCAGCCTACCGCTGTCACCGGCAGCATCGGCGTCATCGCCTTCAGCGTCAACGCGAGCGGCCTGATGGAAAAGATAGGCGTCACGAACCAGACCATAAAATCAGGGGACCTGAAGGATATGGGCTCGCCATTGCGCCCCATGACAGAGGAGGACAGAAGGATACTCCAGTCCGTCATAAACTTGATGTACGACAGGTTCCTCGACCAGATAATGGCGGGCAGGCCGGGCAGGTTCACGAAGGACGAGCTCAAGACCTTTGCTGACGGAAGGATACTCACGGCAAAACAGGCTGTCGATCTCAAGCTCGTTGACTCAATAGGCTACCTCGATGACGCGATAGAGGCGGCCAAAAAGGACGCGGGCATTAAGGAGGCGAGGGTGGTCACCTATTCTGAGCCGCGCTCCTACAAGAACAATATCTATTCAAAGTCAGTCCTGTCAACTGGAGATGAGCTGCCGAAGGGCCTGCTGGTAAACATAGATGCCGGGCGATTGTCTGATTTTGGGATGCGGTTCATGTACATCTGGATGCCATAAGAAAAGGCCGGCATACGCCGGCCTTTTCTTATTCTTGAGTCTATTGCTGTCATTGCGAGGAGCTTTAGCTCCGCGGCAATCTGTCATTAGATGCCTGTGTCAATGTACTGGAGCAGGCGCTATGTCCTGCGGCTGAGACTCCTCCGCTCCCTCGCCGTTCGGCCCCACTACCGAGATAACATAGGCGTTGAGGTCGAGGTACTTCTTCGCGACCCTCATGATATCCTGGGTGGTAACCGCGTCTATCTTCTCCGGGTAGACCTTCGAGAAGTCGTAACCGAGCCCGTAGAGCTCGTTGTTCGACATGTCTGATGCCTGGCTCGACACCTCCTGAAGGCCTATCTCATAATTGCCGATTATCGAACGCTTGGCCCTGTTGAGCTCATCCGCGCTCACAGGCTCCTTTGTCATCCTCTCAAGCTCTTTCAGTATGCCTGAGACCGCCTCTTCCTTTTTGCCGGGCGCTGTGGCTATGTACGCGCCGACGATGCCGGGGTCAACGCCTTCCCTCGAAAAAGCGCTCACCGTGTATGCGAGCGACCTCTTGTCCCTTAGCTCAAGGAAGAGCCTGCCGCCCTGCCCGGAGAGGACCTCTGTCATTACGCGCAGCGCAAAACTGTCCTCATCGCCGATAGTCGTGCCGAGGAACGCAATGCCGACGTGCGTCTGCTCGCGCTCCTTTGCCGCACCTGTCCTCTCGATAGCGGTCTTGGGCGCTTCGACCGGCGGGATGGGCAGCGGCGCTGAAGACTTCTTGAACTCGCCGAAGAGCGCCTTGACCTTCTCGTATACAACGTCCCTGTCAACGTCGCCTACGACCGTGAGGACCATGCGCTCCGGCACGAAAAAGTTCTGGTGGTGCTTTATGAGGTCATCCCTCGTAAGGGCGCTTACGGACTCCTCAGTGCCGATGACCGGCATGCCGTACGGGTGCGCGTGAAAGAGCTCCTTGTAGAGGAGCTTGAACGTGTAGGATGACAGATTGTCCTCCTGCCTCTGTATTGCGGCGAGGGTGTCTGCCCTGAGCTTCGTTATCTCTGTCTCCGGGAAGGTCGGGTTCATGAGCACGTCGGCGAGCATGCCGAGCCCCTTGTCAAAGAACATGGAGAGGAACTTGCCGGATGCTCCTGTTGAGTTCCAGCCCGAGAAGCCGCTCACGCCGCCGGCCATCTCCTCCATCTCCCTCGAGAGCTCTTCCCTTGTGCGCTTCTCAGTGCCCATCGTGAGCATGCCTGCCGTGAAATTGCCGACGCCGTTCTTGTCGGCGGCCTCGAACCTCAACCCGCCCGGGAAAGTCGCGTAGAAGGCGACCGTGGGATTCGAGTGCACCTCTTTCACTATGAGAGACATGCCGTTGCCGAGGATGTACTTGGTGGTGCGCTTTTCGTCCTGGGCCTCTTCGGCCGCCTCTTCCCTGGCGTTCTCCGCGGCCATCTTTACTGCCGCGGCTACGCGCTCTAAAGTGACGCCCTCGTCCCTTCCAGTTGGAAGAAGGACCGATATTGTCATGTTGCCTGACTTGAAGTACTTGGCCATGACCCTTTTAACGTCGTCCTGCGTTACCTTACGTATGCCCTCGATGTATTTCTTCTCATAGTCGAGGTCGCCCAGGGTGGCCTCGAAATAGCCGAGCTTGCCGGCAAGGCCGTCCATTGTCTCCCTTGAATAGATGAAATCGCTCTCTATGTTGAACTTGGCCTTCTGAAGCTCCTGGTGGTCAGGCCCTTCGCTGCCGAGCCTCGCGACCTCCTCGAGGGCTGTGGTGACGGTCTTTTCGACCTTGCCCGGCTCGAGCATCGATGTTATGAAGAACAGGCCGGGGTTCCTGAGCGACATGCCATAGCCAGATATGCCGTGTACGAGCTCGTCTTCTATCTTGAGCCTCTTGTAAAGGCGCGACGTCTCCCCGCCGGAGAGGACCATCTGGAGCACGTCTATGGTATATGTGTCCTCGTCCTTGACCGAAGGTATGTGGAAGGCCATGCCGAGCTGGGCGTCCTGTACGGTCATATCGAAGAGCTTTTCGCGCATCTGCCGCTGCTCAGGCTCAGCGGGCCTCTCTCTTTTGGGAAGAGGCGCTTTCCTGAAGCCCTTGAACGCGGCCTTTACGGCCTTTATCGCCTCGTCGCGGTCGATGTCGCCCGCAATGACAAGGACCATGTTGTTGGGCACGTACCACTTTTTATAAAAATCCATTATGTCCTTGCGCGTAAGGCTGCTCACGGTATCCACGTACCCGATGACCGGCCTGCCGTAAGGGTGCACGGTGTAGGCTGTGCTGAGTATCGACTTGAAGAGCTTCCTGCCGGGGTTGTCCTCGTTCATCCTTATCTCTTCGAGCACGACCTCGAGCTCTTTTTTCAATTCCTCGGGGTCCATCGACGAGTTCTGAACCGCGTCGCTGATGACGTCGAGGCCTGTGGAGAAGTGACGGCTCGGTATGGTGAGGTGGAAGACGGTGTTGTCGAAAGATGTGTATGCGTTGATGTCGCCGCCTACCGATTCGACCATGTTGGCAATCTGGCCAACTGGCTTGGTCTTCGTGCCCTTGAAGAGCATGTGCTCGAAGACGTGCGAGATGCCAGCTATCTTTTTCGTCTCGTCGGCGCTGCCGACCTTGACCCACATCTGCATCGAGACTACAGGCGCGGAGTGCTCTTCTTCAAGGACGACGGTGAGCCCGTTATCGAGCACCGTCCTGTACGGCTTGACCTTCTCTGCTGCGATCGCCTCTCCGGCAAACGACGCCAGAATATATATAAGGGCTATGAACGCTGCGTTCAACTTCCTGCGGACCATTCAACTGCCTCCTTTAATCGATCTCGTTAAAGAGAAAGGATAAAACAAATGGAGTTGATTTGCAACTGGTAATGGGCAAAAAACGCCGAAAAGTCGGATATTTCGCTCTCTTGACAGGCATGGGGAACCTGTTATTCTCTCAATATGGACAGGAATGACAAGTTGGAGAAAGCCGCCCTCATACTTGCGGATATTCAGATTGATTTCTGCCCCGGAGGGGCGCTGCACGTGGCAGACGGCGACAAGGTCGTGCCAGTTGCGAACAGGTATACGAAGCTCTTCAGGGAGGCAGGCCTTCCGGTATATATAACCCGCGACTGGCACCCTGCGAAGACAGTTCATTTTACAGGCTTTGGCGGGCCCTGGCCGCCGCACTGCGTACAGGGAACAAAGGGCGCTGAGTTCCACCCCGATCTCGATCTCCCGAAGGACGCCATCATCATATCAAAGGGAGAGAATCCCGATGAGGACAGCTACTCGGCCTTTGACGGCAGGGACGAACAGGGGAGGAGGCTCGTTGAATCCCTGAAGGATAGGGGGGTGAAGCACATCTTCGTCGGCGGGCTCGCGACCGACTACTGCGTGATGCAGACGGCGCTCGACGGCATCAAGGCTGGCTTTGAAGTGACTGTTCTGGAAGACGCGGTCAAGGGTGTCGACGTAAAGCCGGGCGATTCGGAGAGGGCCATGGAAGAAATCAGGAAAAGCGGCGCCGATGCAACGACACTGGAAAAACTCCAGACAGGAGGCACACGTGCAGGCACCGAGGATAAAAAGGGAAGAGCTCAAAGAAAAGCTGGATAGAAATGAGAGCTTCACGCTCCTGGATGTCCGGAGCCACCATGACTATGACTCGAGCGATAAGCAGATACCAGGGTCAAAGAGGGTCGCGCTAACAGAACTCGAAAGCAGGCTTTCAGAGCTCAAGCCCGGAAGCGAGGTCGTCGCCTACTGCGCCTGACCCGAGGAGCACACCAGCGCACGTGCTGCGCAGATACTCAACAAGAGAGGTTTCCACGCCAGCGCGCTCCTCGGCGGCTTCAGGGGGTGGGTTACGGCTGGCCTGCCGCTTGAGAATAAGTGAGTTAGAGTGCTCAGTGGCCGTGGGCAGCGTGATGCCTTCTGGAGTACGCCCAGCCCGTGAAGAACCCGGCAGCGAGGAACAAGACTACGCGAGCTTTGAACCCCATTGGTATGTAGCGCGTCTTCCTGTCAGTTACCTCTATGACGCCTATCGGTTTTACCAATACGCCTCCTCCTCCGCCCTCTTCCCTCTCTGCCTTCCTGTTTCCCCTGTGCCCGCTTCTCTCAAGCTCTCCGCCGCCTCCGAAGCCGTATGCCACCCTTGCCACCGGAATTATGGTCCTGCGCGAAGTCCTCACCGGCTCTCCGTACGCTGTCCTTACTGTCGCGCTCGATTTCAGCGCGCCGGAGATGTCCTTCAAAAGACCCCTCGTCTTCAAGAACCTGAACATGGGATGTCTCCTTTCCTCTGATTATTGTTTACAGGAAAAAGGTGCGAAGGAATGCCCACATTTATGAGTATGCCAGAAAAGAGAGGGCAGGGAAGGGGCTATTGAGATGTGAGCTTGAGCCCGGCTATGCCGATAACGATGAGCGCTATGCAGGCGAGCCTTATCGCGTGGCGCGGCTCTCCGAATATGACCATGCCGAGGACCGCGGTGCCGACAGCCCCAATGCCAGTCCATATGGCATATGCAGTGCCCATGGGTATGGATTTCAACGAGAGGGCCATGAAGATCATGCTGAGGATGAGCGCCGCGACAGTTACGGATGCGGCGAGCGGCCTGGTGAACCCGTCTGAGAGCTTCAAGCCGAGCGCCCAGACTACCTCGAAGAAGCCGGCGATGAACAGATAAATCCAGTGCATCTACCTCTTCGGCCTCCTGTGTCTCTTGAAGGCCTCGATGTCCATGGGCCTGGTGATGTGCTTCGGGTCGAGGAGCGCGTCCCAGTCCGATTCAGACAATATGCCTTTGCCCGTGACTATCTCCCTTATGCTCTTCCCGGTGCGTAGCGATTCCTTCACGACCTCCGCAGCCTTCTCGTAGCCGATAAACGAGTTCAAAATCGTGGCAAGGCCCTCCGAGCTCTCGAAGTTCCTCCTGCACCTCCCTGCGTCAGCCCTTATGCCGCGTATGCACTTCGAGGCGAAGGCATTGACGGCGTTAGTGAGTATCTCTGTCGAATGGAGGAGGTTATAGTTAATCACCGGCAGCATGACATTCAACTGGAGCTGGCCTGCCTGGCTGGCAAAAGCAATCGTGGCATCCGCGCCTATGACCTGGAAAGAGACCATACAGAGCATCTCGGCCATGACAGGATTGACCTTGCCGGGCATGATCGAAGAGCCTGGCTGCGCAGGCGGGAGCGATATCTCTCCAATGCCGGTCCTGGGGCCTGATGACAGAAGGCGAATGTCGTTCGATATTTTTATCAGGTCCAGTGCAGCGTCACGCAGAGCGCCTGAAAATGATGAAAAGTCCGTAGAGCTGTTCAATGCCTCGAAGGTGTCCGCGGCCTTCCTGAGCTCCCTTATGCCGCTCGCTTTTTTGAGCGCCTCTATTGCCTTGTCCCTGTAGAGCGGGTGCGAGTTGATGCCAGTGCCGATGGCAGTAGCGCCGAGGCCGATCCTGTAAAGGCCTTCCCGCGCCCTTTCCACGCGCTCGGCCGAGCTCTTCACTGCCGATGCCCAGGCGCCGAATTCCTGCCCGAGGGTCATGGGCACCGCGTCCTGCAGGTGCGTCCTGCCTGATTTTATTATGCTGTAGAACTCTCCTGACTTTGACTTCAGGGCCTTCTCAAGGCCATTAAGAGAGCCGATGAGGTCAACTGATGAGCTTATTGCCGCGAGCCTCAATGCCGTCGGCATCGTGTCGTTGGTCGATTGGCTCGCGTTGACGTGGTCATTGGGATGAACGATGTGATAGTCGCCCTTTTTGCCGCCGAGTATCTCAATGGCCCTGTTTGCGATGACCTCGTTGGCGTTCATGTTATGGGATGTCCCGGCGCCAGCCTGGAAGACATCCACAATGAACTGGTCATGCAGCTTGCCGCCTGTTATCTCCTTCGCTGCCTTTATTATGGCCCTGGCCCTCTTCCTGTCGATAAGGCCGAGGCCTTCGTTGGCCTCGGCAGCTGCGAGCTTAACCTGGGCGGTAGACTTTATGAAAGCAGGCTTTGCCCTGAGGCCGCTTATGCGGAAGTTTTCAAATGCCCTGAGGGTCTGTATGCCGTAGTAGGCGTCAAGAGGCACCTCTTTCTCGCCAAGAGAATCCCTCTCCAGCCTGAAAGGCCTCTCCTCAGGCATTTTGTCCTCCATTTAACCTTTGATTATCTGCATGTCAGGCGTTAACGGCGTGGTTACGTCTATGTGGCCAGCTATGGTATCTTTCTTCTGCCCTTCGACGAGTATCTGGACGTCCTTTATCTCAGGGAAGTTGAGCGCTAGGGTATTTACTATGGAATAGATGGTGAGTATCTCTCCGGTGGAGCCGCCAGGGTGGTTCTGGACGACCTCCTTGCTGAGGTCTACGGTAGCGGTCTGCCCATTGATTGTAACTGACAGGAGCCTCGTGCCCTGAGGGAGCGTGTTGCCAAGAGCAGTGTTAAGCGGCCCTTCAAAGAGCTCGTCAATGGCTGCCCTGGCCTCGGCAGGCAATTCGCCCTTGTCTATCGTCCTCTTCTCGGCCTTGAGATAGAGGCCTTCCTCGTCGCTGAAGTAGACCGAGACCTCGGCAGTCGTTTTTGGCGCAGGCCTTCCGGAGAGCCATACAAGGACGGCTATTCCTGCTATGACGGTAAGGGCGGCAATCGCGATTATGGGCCAGAGCCCTTTTTTGCTCTTTTTTGCCATTGTCAGTCCGAGAGAAGTGCAAGCTCTGCGTCAGAGAGCTTTTCCCCGAAGAACCTCCTTCCGACAGCCATGAAGCGCTCCGGCGAATCGGTCACAAAGAACCTGTGAGAGGCATCCTTTGAATCTGAAAGAAGGCCCCTTTGGGCGAGGGTCTTTTTGACCTCAGCGGCGGTCGATTCAGCAGAGTCGATGAGGCTCACTCCGCTGCCCATTACCGATGATATCGTATTTTTGAGAAGCGGGTAGTGGGTGCAGCCGAGGACAAGGGTATCTATGCCCTCGTCCTTCAATCCGGTGAGATAGCGCTCTGCCACCATGCGCGTGACAGCGTCCTCTGTCCAGCCCTCTTCCACGAGCGGGACAAAGAGAGGGCAGGCCTTTGTGAAGATGACCACGTCATCTCCGGGCTTTACCTCAAAGTACCTGTCAAAGCTCTTCCTGCCGTGCTCGACTATCTCGATAGCCCCGCCGTCGCAGAGCCTCTGGATGGCGTTGACGTACGAGTTGCTCTTTATGGTGCCTTCAGTGCCTATGACGCCGATCCTTCTACCTCGCGTTGCCGCCACTGCGGCCCGCGCGCCCGGCTCGATAACGCCCAGGACAGGTATGTCGAGCTCTTTAGCGAGCCTCGGCACAGCGTAGGCAGAGGCCGTGTTGCACGCGGCGACCAGCATCTTTATGCCGAGCTTCTGCAGGAACCTGGCTATCTCGAAAGAATACCTCTCGATGGTCTCTTTTGACTTGCTGCCGTACGGGACCCTTGCCGTGTCTCCGAGATATATGGTGCTCTCAGATGGCAGAAGGCTCGTTATCTCGCGAAGGACCGTGAGGCCCCCTATGCCTGAATCGAATACCCCGATGGGACTTTGTTTCATTTGCGTATTTAAACTGCCTTTCGTAGTTCCCCTCTTTTTTAAAGAGGGGCAGGGGAGATTATAATGCGGACTGCCATAATCCCCCTCATTCCCCCTTTGGAAAAGGGGGAAGAAAAACCGGATATCCCTGTAAGTTTAGGTAAACCCCGCCGCGCTGTCAATCCATATTTGGGGAGCGCGCCTTCGAGGCAAAAACATTGTATATTATATAGTATCTGCCGTTGATTTAAAAGAAATGGGCCGGGGGCACGATCTGTGGTGAATAGCGAGATAGCCAGGGTCTTCTACGAGATAGCTGACCTCCTTGAGATACAGGGCAACGACCGCTTCAGGATCCGTTCCTACAGGAACGCCGGGATGGTAGTGGAGGGCCTGCCGGAGAGCTTGAAGAACCTCTTTGAAAAGGGAGGCGAGGAGGGGCTTACGGGCATACCCGGCATAGGCGAGAGCACCAGGGCCAAGATAATCGAGATGCTGACCACGGGAAAGTGCGGCTATCATCAGGAGCTTCTGAAAGAGATGCCCTCGGGCATGCTCGAGATAATAAAGGTATCTGGCGTCGGCCCCAAGAAGGCGGCGTTCGTCCACAAGGAGCTCGGCATCAATACGGTTGACGAGCTCGAGAAGGCGGCAGAGGCCGGGCTCATACAGAACCTCCCGGGCTTTGGAGAGGTATCTGAGCAGAAGATACTGAAAGGCATCAAGGACCTTAAGGCCCGCACTCGGCAGTTCAAGATCTCCACAGTCATGCCCATAGCGCGCTCATTTACCGAGTACATGAGCTCTGTCCCCGGAATAATCGACATCGTGCCCTCCGGGAGCTTCAGGAGGTGGAAAGAGACGATCGGCGACCTTGACATACTGACGACCTGCAAAGACCCCCATGCTGTAATGGAGCACTTCGTGAAGCACCCTGACGTAAGCGAGGTGCTGTCAAAGGGCGAGACCAAATCGACCGTGGTGCTCGCCTCAGGCCTTCAGGTAGATATACGGGTGCTCGAGAAGAAGTCCTTTGGCGCTGCCCTCCAGTATTTTACCGGCTCAAAGGCGCACAACGTGGCGCTCCGCGACAGGGCCAAGAGGATGGGCCTCAAGATAAGCGAATATGGAGTGTTCAGAGAAAAGGGAGAGGTCTGGGTCGCGGGGAATAAGGAAGAGGACGTCTACAGGGCCGTGGGCCTGCCGTGGATATCCCCTGAGCTAAGGGAGAACAGGGGCGAGATAGAGGCTGCTGAGGAGGGCAGGCTCCCGGAAGAGCTTCGGTACTCTGACATAAAAGGCGACCTGCACGTCCACACAAAGGAGAGCGACGGCGCGTATACCCTGGAGAAGATGGCAGAGGCTGCGATGAAGAGAGGCTACGAGTACATGGCCGTGACAGACCACTCGAAGGCAGTCGGCATAGCGCGCGGCCTTGACGAGGCGAGGCTGAACGCGCAGATAATGGCAGTGGAGGAGTACAACGATAAACTCAAGCGTCAGAGGAGGAAGTTCAGGGTCCTCAAGGCAACGGAGTGCGATATAAAAGGAGACGGCACGCTCGACCACCCGGAGAGGATATTGAAGAAGCTCGACTGCGTGGTGGCTTCAATTCATTCGGGCTTCAAGATGGGCATGGAGGAGATGACTGGCAGGGTCATAAAGGCAATCAGGACAGGCCTGATAAATATACTGGCCCACCCCACAGGAAGGCTGATAGGCGAGCGGGAGCCATACCAGATAGACCTCGCGGCCGTGATGGAAGAGGCAAAGAGGTACAATGTCGCGGTAGAGCTCAATTCATATCCTGACAGGCTCGACGTCAATGACGTGCACTGCCTGCTCGCTAAGCAGAAGGGCGTGCTTGTGGCCATATCAACAGACTCTCATTCTATATACCACATGGAGAACATGGTCTACGGGGTGCATACCGCAAGGAGAGGGTGGCTTGAGAAAAAGGACGTGCTTAATACGAGGGGCCTCAAGGAGCTGATGAAGTCGCTGAAGGGCAGGGGGTAGCGGATTCCAGCAACTTGACTCCTTTGCAGGGTGATGTACCCTTTGAATAGGGACTTCAGACAAAAGGAGCGACATCATGATTAAAAACAGCTTATTCAGATTCCTTGCCGCCTTCATGCTTATAGCAGCTGCCGTTGGCTGCCAGTCAACGGCAACTCAAAGGAGCGCCGGGGAGACCGTCGATGACACTACGCTTACGTCGAGGGTAAAATCCAACATCATCGCTGACCAGGAGTTGAGCGCCTTCCAGATAGACGTTGACACCTACAGGGGCGTGGTCCAGTTGAACGGCTTTGTCGATTCCCAGGAGACGGCAAACAGGGCCGTCGAAGTCGCAAGCAATACTGCGGGCGTGGAATCCGTTGAGAACAACCTCCAGATAAAGCCTCCAGCGCCTTCGGCAGGGACGGCAGGTTAGGTATCAAATAAAACAGGGCCGGTCAAAAGACCGGCCCTGTTTTTCCCACAATTAAAAGTCCCTGCTTAGACCCGCGCCTTCTTCTGCCCGTTCTCCAGCGGCTCGACCTTCACCTTTATGATCCTGTTCTGCTCAACGTCCACTATGGTGAGGCGCATGTTCTTGTAGATGACGAACTCGCCGCCTCTCGGTATCCTTTGGAGCTTGGCGAGCATGAAGCCCGCAAGGGTGTTGTACTCCTCTGCCTCCTCCTCGATCTCCACCCCGAGGTTGGCGAGGTCGCCAAGTGATGCCGAGGCGTCTATTATCATGGTCCCGTCGCGGAGCTTCTCGACCAGCCCGCCCGCGCCCACGTCGTACTCGTCCTCTATCTCGCCGACAATCTCTTCCAATATGTCCTCGATGGTCACGAGTCCGTCAAGGTCGCCGTGCTCATCGACCACGACCGCCATGTGGAGCTTCCTCCGTTGAAGCTCACGGAGGAGCTTGCTTATCCTGACGGAGTTAGGCACAAAGTACGGCGTGCGCAGTATCGACTTTATGTCGAGGGTCTTGCCCTTCTCCAGAGCGCTGAAGACGTCCTTGTTGAAGAGGATG